>NZ_JCAMOR010000006.1:0-211440 GCF_059512385.1 Bradyrhizobium sp. Crot121
CGCTCGTCAGTCGCACGCATCGCGTCCACCGCATCTCACCGCAACGTTCGTGACGATCGCGAGCCGCCCCTCATTCGCGTGAGACGCGCGGAGTTAAATCACTGATTTGCCCGACGGCGGAAGCGGAATGTTTTTCGCGCGAGGGCTGGACGGCGCAAATCAACTTGGAATCGCTGGTGAATTTTTCTCCGCCGTCATTCCGGGGCACGCGTAGCGTGAGCCCGGAATCCATTTCTCCGCCAGCGCAAGTGGACGAATGGATTCCGGGCTCGCGACTTCGTCGCGCCCCGGAATGACGGAGAGTGAGGAGTTCGTGGCCCATCCCTCGGGACGCCGCTTGCGCGGCTTCTCGGGATGAGGGGGGCGCTTGTGGCGCCAATCAATAACAGCGGGAGGCGGCGATGGTGTGGAGCTTGGTGTCGCCGAGGAGGTGGGCGGTGAAGGCCGGTGTGCCGAAGAGTTTTGCGAAGGCGGCGTCGCGGATGCTGAGGCCGCCGGCGTAGGCGCCGAAGGCTGGCATCACGGCGCGCTCGCCATCGCTGGCGAAGCAGCGGCGTTCGACCGCGCGGCCGCGGGTCGAGACGCGGGCCTTGGGATGCAGATGGCCGGCGATCTCGCCGATGGCGCCGGTCGGCTCATGGCGGAATCTGATGCGGCCGATCGCGACTTCAGTGGCAACCATGCCGCCGAGATCGGACGGCAGGGCCGGATCGTGATTACCCGAAACCCAGATCCAGTCGCGCCGTGCCTGCAGCGCGGTGATGGCGTCGCGATCCTGCGCGCTCATCCGCTCGTGCGCACGCCGATCATGAAAGCTGTCGCCGAGCGCGATCACCATGCGCGGGTCATGACGGGCGATCACGGCGGCCAAACGGCCGAGGGTCGCCGCGGTGTCGTAAGGCGGCAGCAGCACGCCGCGCGTGGCGAAGCTCGAACCTTTTTCCAGGTGCAGGTCGGAGACGACGAGCAGGCGCTGCTCTTCCCAGAACAAAGCGCCGGAGAGATCGGCGGCGAATGACACGCCGGCGATATCGACGGCGGCGGTCGTATCGACGGTGAGAGCCACTTGCTCCGTCATGGCCGGGCTCGTCCCGGCCATCCACGTTCTTCCGCACGCGCCGAAGCGAAAGACGTGGATGCCCGGGACATCTGCGCGAAGACGCGCTTCGCGCTTTTGCCCGGGCATGACGGTGTGGAGAGAGATGTGCTCCAAAAATTCATCTACTTTGCTACGATGTCTCATGACATCGCCTCTTTCACGAGTTCGTCGGCGGCTTCCGCCAAGAGCTCGTCGGATGCTTCGCCATAAACTGACTCGCGGCCGATTTCCAGCATCACTGGAACCGCGAGCGGTGAGACGTGCTCCAGTTCCCGGTGCGTGATTCGCCCCTGGATCCGCGCGAGCATATCGCCGAGCCGGCGCAGATCGAGCAGACCGGTTGCGGCATCGGCACGGGCCGCGCGCAACAGGACATGATCGCCCTGATGCTTGCGCAGCACATCATAGACAAGGTCGGTCGAGAACAGCACCTGACGTCGCGATTTCTCCTCACCAGTATGGCGACGCGGGATTAGCCCTGAGATGATGGCGCAATTGCGGAAGGTGCGCTTCATCAACGCCGATTCGGCGAGCCATGCTTCGAGATCGTCGCCGAGCATGTCGGGATTGAACAGCGCGTTGAGATCGAGCTGGCCGTGCCGGATCATAAAAGAGAGGTCGCCGAGCCCCCAGATCGCCAGCGCATATTCATTGGCGATGAAGCCGAGCGGCCGGGTGCGGGCGCGCTCCATCCGTCGCGTCAGGAGCATGCCGAGCGTCTGGTGCGCGAGCCGGCCCTCGAAGGGATAGCAGACCAAATAATGCTTGTTGCCGCGTGGAAAGGTTTCGACCAGGAGCTCGCGGACCGCGGGCACGCGGGAGAAATCCTTCTGCAGCGACAGCCATTCATGGACCTGGTCCGGCAGCGCATTCCACGCCCGGCGATCGTCGAGCAGTTTGCGGACGCGCTCGGCGAGGTAGGTGGAGAGCGGGAATTTGCCGCCCATATAGGACGGCACTTTTGCATCCTTGTCGTTGGCGCGGGAGACATAGACCTGGTCCTCGACCAGTGCCTCGTAGCGCACCACCTCGCCGCCGAACACGAAGGTGTCGCCGGGCACGAGGCCCTCGATGAAGACTTCCTCGATCTCGCCTAGCATCTTGCCGCCGCGCGCGATTGCGCCGGTCGAGCCGGAGCCGCCGGCGCGTGAGCGCACCAGCCGCACCTTCAGCATGGTGTCCTCGACGATGGTGCCGACGTTGAGACGGTAGCTCTGCCGCACGCGGGGATTGGCGACGCGCCAGCGGCCCTGCTTGTCCTGCTTGATGCGGGCGAAGCGCTCATAGGTCTTCAGCGCATAGCCGCCGGTGGCGACGAAATCGACGATGTCGTCGAAATCGGCTCGCGTCAGCGCGGCATAGGGCGCCGCTGTCCGCACTTCGTCATACAGCTCATCGGAAAAGAACGGCTCGCCACAGGCGCAGCCGAGCACATGCTGCGCCAGGACGTCGAGTGCGCCTGATCGCAGCGGCGGCGTGTCCTGCGCATTCTCGGCAATCGCGTCGATCGCGACGCGGCATTCCAGCACCTCGAAACGGTTGGCCGGCACCAGCACGGCACGCGAGGCTTCGTCGAAACGGTGATTGGCGCGGCCGATGCGCTGCATCAATCGCGACGAGCCCTTGGGCGCACCGATATTGATGACGAGGTCGACATCGCCCCAGTCGACACCGAGATCGAGCGAGGAGGTGCAGACCACGCCGCGCAGCCGGCCGGCCGCCATCGCATCCTCGACCTTGCGGCGCTGCGCGACATCGAGCGAGCCGTGATGCAGCGCGATCGCAAGCCCATCGTCGTTCATGCGCCAGAGATCCTGGAACAGCATCTCGGCCTGGCTGCGCGTGTTGACGAACACCAGCGTGGTCTTGTTCTGCTTGATCAATTCATAGATCTCGCCGAGCGCATGGCGCGCGGTGTGGCCGGCCCACGGCAGACGTTCGCGCGTATCCAGCATCTCGACGATCGGCGGCGCCGCGCCGCCGGCGGTGACGACATCGGCGGCGATCTGCGCGGCCGGTTGCTGCGGCACCAGGAAGCGCGCGAGCTGCTCCGGCTCGGCGACCGTCGCCGACAGGCCGATCGCGCGCATCTCCGGTGCGAGCCGCCACAGCCGCGCGAGACCAAGCGACAACAGGTCGCCGCGCTTGGAGGTCACCAGCGCGTGCAGCTCGTCGAGCACGATGCGCCTCAGCGAGGAGAACAGGAACGGCGCGTCATCGGATGAGAGCAGGAGCGCGAGCTGCTCGGGCGTGGTGAGCAGGATGTCCGGCGGATAGCGCCGCTGCCGCTGGCGTCGCGATACCGGCGTATCGCCGGTGCGGGTCTCGATCTTGATCGGCAGCCCCATCTCAGCGACCGGCGCCTCAAGGTTGCGCGCGATGTCGACGGCGAGCGCTTTCAGCGGGGAGATGTAAAGGGTGTGAAGGCCGCCGGCGCGCTTCACGCTGCGGCCGGTGGAGATGAGGTTGGAGCGCGGCGCACTTGAGGTCGCTCCCTCTCCGCTGGCGAGCAGGTCATTCTCCCTCCGCCTGAAAGGGGGAGGGCTGGGGCGGTGCAGCCCGCCGCTAAGCTCCACGAGAGTCGGCAAGAATCCCGCCAGCGTCTTGCCGGCGCCGGTGGGCGCGATCAGCAATGCCGAGCGGTTCTCGCGCGCCTTCGCCAACAGCGCGAGCTGATGCGCGCGCGGCGACCAGCCGCGGGCCGCGAACCATTTCTGGAAGCGGAGAGGCAGGAGGGATTCGGCCTCGGTCGGGGCCGCGGGCTGGGTCAGGACGGGCACCGGGTAGAGCTATGCCTTCGGGGGCACTTCGTCGAGGGGTGCTCTCCCCAACCCTCTCCCCGCGAAGAGCGGGGAGAGGGAGATGAAGCAGTTCCCCGCCTACTCCGTCACGGGCTTGTCGGAGATGTCCCAATCCTTGCCGTTGAAGATCGAGATGTAGAGCGTCTTCATCGGCGTGTAGTCTTCGGGCGTGTAGCTGTAATTGATACCGTCGAGGAAATAGGGCGAGTGGAAGCCGGCGAGCGTGGTCGCGTGCTTCAGCACATTGGCGCGGGTAAGGTCGTCGCCGCAGCGGCGCAGGATTTCGGCCATGGTCGCGACCTGGCCGTAGCCGGCGAAGGCGATCGTGTTGTCGGGATCGACATTGGGCAGATATTTCTTCCGCAGCTCCTCGAAGGCGAGCACGTCCGGATCCTTCTCGAAGCGGGGCACGCCGACTTCCTTGGCGTAGCGGATCGCGACGATGCCGGTTGCGTTCTCAAGCCCCGCGGCGTTCAGGATCGAGCGGCCAGTCGAGCCCGCCGAGAGCAGATGCAGCGGCTTCCAGCCGAGCTCGGCGACCTTGCGGATCGACTGCGACGTCGCCTTGCCTGTCGTGATGTTGTAGAAGACATCGGCGCCGGATTTCGAGAGATTGATGAGCTGGGAATCGACGGTCGGATCGGTGAGATCGTAGGTCTGCTCCATGATGACCTGCGCCTTGCCGTCGGCATCCCCCAGCACCTTCTTGAACGGACCTAAGAAGTCGCGACCGAAATCGTCGTTCTGGTAGAGAATGCCGACTTTCGCGTCCGGCTTCACGCTGACGACGTGTTTGGCCAGAATGCGGGCCTCGGTCGGGTAGAGCGGCAGGCCGGCCATGGTCCATTTGAAATTCTTCGGATCATTCCATTTCGACGCGCCGGTGTTGAGCAGCAACTGCGGCACGCCTTTGGAATTGAGATATTTGTGCACGGCGGTCTGCGGCGCGGTACCGAGCGAGCCGTACAGCGCCAGCACTTCCTCCTGCTCCACCAGGCGCCGCGTTGCCTCGACGCATTTCGGCGCGCTGTAGGCATCGTCCATGGTGAGGAACTTGACCTTGCGTCCATTGATGCCGCCCTTCTCGTTCAGCATCTGGAAATAGGCCTCGCCGACGCGACCGAGCACGCCATACAGCGAGCCGGGGCCGGAATGCGGCACGGTCTGGCCGAGCTTGATCTCGGTGTCGCTGGCGCCCGGATCATATTTCTTCTCGGCGGCCCAGAGATAGGGCGCGGACAGGCTTGATGCGGCGAACGCACTGATGGCGGTGGCGCAGAATTCGCGCCTGGTTTGCTTCTTCATTGTTGTTGTCTCTCCCTAGACGACAACAATGATCAACATTCCGCTTGGCTCGGCAATACCGAACTTTTGCCTTTGCGACGCAATGACGCTCGAACAGTTCCGCGCGACGGAAAGGGTAGCGTCTAGACTCAAGTTTTGCTGATGCCGCAGCCGGTGAAGGTTTCGATTGGCGACCGGAGTTAATTCACTCCGGCTTCGCCACGCTCACTGCCGTCATTCCGGGGCGATGCGCAGCATCGAGCCCGGAATCCATTTGTCCGCCGTCACCCGGTGCGTGATGGATTCCGGGCTCGCGCTGTGCGCGCCCCGGAATGACGGCCGGTTATTGCTGCGGTCAAGAGCGCTCCCCGGGCTACGGCCGTTACGTCTTCGTGGCAATCACGACCAGGCCGGGGACGGGCACCTTGCCTTCGTTGCGCGTGGAGGCGGGCTGCAGCGCCGATAAGTTCAGGCCTGCGGCCTCGATCACGGCGCCGATGTAGGGCGCGCCGTGCGCATAACGCAGCCCGTCGCCGATCACGATGCTGTCGCCATCATGCGTCTCGACGGTGAAGGCGACGGCGCCACCGGGTGCGAGCACGCGTCCAGCCTCCGCCAGAACAGGCGCGAGGTCGCAGACATAGACCATGGCGTCGGCCGCGAGGATGAAATCGGCGCTGGCGTCATCCCTGGCGCGCAGCCCGTTCAGCATGTCCTGGACCTCGAGCTCGGCATAGAGGCCGGTGGCGCGCGCCTGCTCGATCATGCCCCGCGAGAGGTCGATGCCGATGAAGCGATCGACGTTCTTGGCAAAGGCGGCAGCACCGAGCCCGGTGCCGCAGCCGAGATCGATGCCGCGCTTGAAAAAGGCCGGCTTGTTCGCGGCGGCGCGCGCCGAGAGCACCGCCTTGAACAACAGCGAGGGGCCGCGATAGCCGAGATCGCGCTTCAAAGCCTCGTCGAAGCGCGGCGCGTATTGATCGAACAGCGCCTGCACATAGGCCTTCGGCATGTCGGACAATCCCTCCGCGCCGAGCTGCATCAAATGCAGACTGGCGCCGTGATGATCCTGTGGGTCGGCGTCGCGGGCGCGACGGAAGGCTGTGATCGCCGCCTCGCGTTCGCCGAGCTCCTGGCGGATCTCGCCGAGCACGAACCAGGCGGAGACGAAGCGCGGTGCGAGCTCGATCGCCTGCTCGAGCAGGTCGGCGGCGGCGGCGAGATCACCCCGCAACTGCAAATCGCGCGCGAATTCATAGCGGCGGTCGGCAACGAGATCGCCGGAGGACAGGAAGAGACGTCCGGACATCGCTTGGGGAACCAGTTCCGTCATTGCCGGGCTCGACCCGGCAATCCATCAATAGAAAGATGGAATCTTTAGAGAGATGGATGCGCGGGTCAAGCCCGCGCATGACGGCTAAAAATCGGGTTAAGCCGGCTTATATACTGCGGCATGCGTCCGCAAGACATCCTGCTGCCAGTTGCTGCCGGTCTCTGCTGCAAACCGGGTGGCTTTCATATCGATCCGGTCCGCCCTGTGGAGCGCGCGGTCATCACCCATGGCCATTCCGACCATGCGCGAGCCGGCCATGGCGCGGTGCTGGCGACGCAAGAGACCCTCGACATGATGCGGCTGCGCTATGGCGACAATTTCGCCGGCTCCACGCAGGCGATTCGTTATGGCGAGGAGGTCAGGCTCGGCGACATCAAGGTGAAATTCCATCCCGCAGGGCACGTGCTGGGCTCCGCGCAGATCGCGGTCTCCTGCAAGGATCTCTGCATCGTCGCCTCCGGCGACTACAAGGATGCGCGGGACCCGACCTGCGCGCCGTTCGAGCTCGTGCCCTGCGACGTCTTCATCACGGAGGCGACCTTCGGCCTGCCGGTGTTCCGGCATGGCGATGCGGCCGATGAGGTGAAGAAGCTCTTGGCATCGGTGGCGCTGTTTCCGGAGCGGGCGCATCTGGTCGGCGCCTATTCGCTCGGCAAGGCGCAGCGCGTGATCGCGCTATTGCGCGAGGCCGGCTATGACGCGCCGATCTATTTGCATGGCGCGATGGAGAAGATCACGCGCTACTACGAGAGCCGCGGGATTGCGCTCGGCGAGCTGCGCCCGGTGCGCGGCATGAAGAAGGCCGAGCTGGCCGGCACCATCACGCTGGCGCCGCCGACGGCGACCTCCGACATCTGGACACGGCGCTTTCCCGACCCGGTCACCGCGTTTGCCTCGGGCTGGATGCGGGTGCGCGCCCGCGCGCGCCAGCGCGGCGTCGAGCTGCCATTGGTGATCTCTGACCATGCCGACTGGGACGGGCTGACCGCGACGATCGGCGCGACCGGCGCCGGCGAGGTGTGGGTGACGCACGGTCAGGAAGACGCGCTGGTGCATTGGTGCAAGAGCAAGGGGCTTGCCGCGCGGCCGCTCGATCTCGTCGGCTATGGCGATGAAGAGGAGACCGAAGTCGTGCTCGACGGCGAGGAAGGCGGGGCATGAACCGTTTCGCCGAACTATTGGACCGCCTCGCCTATGAGCCCGGCCGCAACAACAAGCTGAAGCTGCTCACGGCCTATTTGCGCGACACCGAGGACCCCGACCGCGGCTATGCGCTGGCGGCGCTCACCGGCGCGCTGTCGTTCAAGCACGCCAAGCCGGGCCTGATCCGCGACCTGATCATGGAGCGCACCGATCCGGTGCTGTTCGGATATTCGTATGATTATGTCGGCGATCTCTCCGAAACCGTTGCGCTGATGTGGCCGAAGGTGGCGCTCGTCGGCCACAACAATCCGCCGCCGCCGACGCTGACGGAGGTCGTCACGCGGCTGCGCACGCTTGGCAAGACCGAGTTGCCGGCGCAGCTCGCGCGCTGGCTGGACGAGCTCGACGAGACCGGGCGCTGGGCGCTGCTAAAGCTCGTCACCGGCGCGATGCGGATCGGGATTTCGGCGCGGCTCGCGAAAACCGCGGCCGCGGCGCTCGGCGAGAAAGATCCGCATGAGATCGAATTGATGTGGCCGGGGCTGGCGCCGCCCTATCTCGATCTGTTCGCCTGGCTGGAGGGCCGGGCCGAAAAGCCTGTCAACCGCGACCCGGCGCCATTCCGCCCGGTGATGCTGGCGCATGCGATCGAGGATGCGGATTTCGCCAGTCTCGATCCGGCGGATTTCATCGCCGAATGGAAATGGGACGGCATCCGCGTGCAGGCCGTCTCAGGCCGCGACGAGCGCGGGCATTTGCAGGTTCGGCTCTATTCGCGCAGCGGCGAGGACATCACCAAGAGCTTTCCGGATTTGCTGCCGTCGCTGCATCTGCCCGGCGCGATCGACGGCGAGCTATTGGTGCTGCGCGACGGGCGGGTGCAGACCTTCAACGTGCTGCAGCAGCGGCTGAACCGAAAGGTCGTCTCGCCGAAACTGATGAAGGATTATCCGATCCATCTGCGTGCCTATGACCTGCTCGGCGACGACGAGAACGATTTGCGCGAACTGCCGTTCGAGGAGCGCCGCACGCATCTGGAAGCCTTCATCAGGAAGCTCGCCGATCCGCGCATCGACCTGTCGCCGACCGTCCCCTTCACCGATTGGCCCGCGCTGACCGCGGCGCGTGCCGATCCGGCCGGCGCCGGCGCGGGACTGGATGCGGAAGCGGTCGAGGGCGTGATGCTCAAGCGCCGCGATGCGCCCTATCTGCCGGGCCGTCCGAAGGGGCAATGGTGGAAGTGGAAGCGCGATCCGCACATCATCGACGCGGTACTGATGTATGCGCAGCGCGGCCACGGCAAGCGCTCGTCCTATTATTCCGACTATACGTTCGGTGTCTGGACCAATGGCGGTGCTGGCGACGAATTGGTGCCGGTCGGCAAGGCCTATTTCGGCTTCACCGATGAGGAACTCTTGCAGATCGACCGCTTCGTTCGCCGCAACACCACCGAGAAATTCGGCCCCGTCCGCCATGTCGTGCACGAGCCGGACCAGGGCCTGGTGCTCGAAGTGGCCTTTGAGGGTCTGCAGCGCTCGCCGCGGCACAAGTCGGGCGTTGCGATGCGGTTTCCGCGCATCAACCGATTGCGCTGGGACAAGCCGCCGCGCGAGGCCGACCGGCTGGAGACGCTGGAGCGGATGCTGAAGAGTGTGACGGCAAATTAAGGTTCCGCCCGTGGATGATAAGCATTGACGGCGCGGCGCGGGTTCCCCATGTGCATCGCCTTGCCTATAATGCGGATGCACACCCGCGAGGAGACAGCAATGCCTGACGACGTCCGTGACTTGCCGGCCAGCCAGAATGACGGTTTGTACCGCTTTCTCGGCGGCTCGCCGCTGTCGGTCGCCTTCCGGCTGATCCTCTTGTCGATCCTGGTCGGCGTCGTGCTCGCCGCGGTCGGATTCGATCCCTGGAATATCATCCACAGCATCCAATTGCTGTTCCAGCGGCTGTGGGACCTCGGCTTCGACACCATCAACTGGCTGTGGCGCTACTTCCTGCTTGGCGCCGTGATCGTGATCCCGGTCTGGCTGTTGTCGCGGCTGTTCGGCACGCCGCGCGGCCGCTAGCTGGCGCGGGCCGGGCGATGCAACTGCGATTTGTCGGCTGCGGCGACGCCTTCGGCTCCGGCGGCAGGTACAACACCTGCTTCCACGTCACCGGCAACAGCGTCAATTTCCTGATCGATTGCGGCGCATCCTCGCTACCGGCCATGAAGCGCCTCGACATCGTGCGCGATGAGATCGATCTGATCCTGATCACGCATTTCCACGGCGACCATTTCGCCGGCCTGCCGTTCTTCCTGCTCGATGCACAGTTCTCACGGCGCAGCCGGCCGCTCGTGATCGCGGGGCCTGAGGGCATCGAGACGCGGCTGCCACAGGTGATGGAAGCGCTGTTCGAGCATTCGTCCAAGACCAAGCAGCGTTTCGAGCTCTCCGTCGTGCCGCTGGTGCCCGAGCAAAGCCGCAGCTTCGGCGCGGTGACGGTGACGCCCTATCCGGTCGTGCATGGCGAATCCGGCGGACCGTTCCTGGCCTACCGGATCGAGACCGAAGGCCGCGTCATTGCCTACAGCGCCGACACCGAATGGACGGAGACGCTGATCCCGGCGGCGCGCAACGCCGACCTGTTCATCGCGGAAGCTAATACCTACGACAAGATCGTCAAGAACCATCTCAGCCTGGCGACGCTGGAAGCGCATCTGCCCGAGATCGGCGCCAAGCGGCTGGTGCTGACCCACATGAGCGACGACATGCTCGGCCGCGTGGACGAGCTGCCCTACACCGCCGCCAGCGACGGCATGGTGGTGGTGTTCTAGAAGATGCACGCACCAAACCCATCCGCGGAGGTCACGAGCCGGCAGGTATTCGCCATCGCAGGTCCCGCGATGATCGCGAACCTGACGACGCCGTTGATCGGGATCGTCTCCACCACGGCGATCGGACGGCTGGACGATGCGGCGCTGCTCGGCGGGGTCGCGATGGCCTCCGTGCTGTTCGACTGCATGTTCTGGCTGTTCGCGTTCCTGCGCATGAGCACGGTTGCCTTCACCGCGCAGTCGCTCGGCGCCGGCGAGACGCAGGAATTGCGTGCGATCCTGGTGCGCGGCTTCATCGTCGCGGCGGTGATCGGCGCCGCGCTGATCGTGCTGCAGGGGCCGCTGGCCGCGATCCTGCTCAGCGCGATGGGCGGCAGCGAAGGCGTGACGGCGGCGGCGAAGACCTATTTCCTGATCCGCATCTGGTCGGCGCCGCTCGCGCTCGCCAACTACGTCGTGCTCGGCTGGCTGATCGGCCAGGCGCGGGCGACATTGGCGCTGTCGACGCAGATCGCGATCAACGTCGTCAACATGGCGGCGACCATACTGCTGGTGCTGGTGTTCACTCTCGGCATTGCCGGCGCGGCGATCGCCGCTGTGATCGCGGAAACGGCCGGGCTGTTGCTCGGCATCCTCATTGCGCGGCATCTGACGGGAGGAAAGCTCGACATCCTGCCGGGCACGCTGTTTGCGCGCGAAAAACTAATGCGGATGCTCGCCGTCAACCGCGACATCATGATCCGCACCGCAGCACTGATCACGGCGTTCCTGTTTTTCACCGCGCAAGGCGCCCGCGCCGGCGACGTCACGCTGGCGGCGAATGCGGTGCTCAACAATTTCCTTTTAGTCAGCGCCTTCTTCCTCGACGGCCTCGCCAATGCCGCCGAGCAGCTCTGCGGCCGCGCCTATGGCGCGCGCGACCGCTATGCATTTGCCGGCGCAGTGCGGCTGGTCATCGTCTGGGGCTTTGCGTTTGCGCTCGCAGTGATGGCGGCATTCGCGCTGTTCGGGCCTGTTCTGATCGATATCATGACCGCGAACACGGAGGTGCGGCAGGCCGCGCGCGCGTTCCTGCTGTTCGTGATCCTGTCGCCGCTGCTGGCGGTGTTCGCCTTCGCCTATGACGGCGTCTATATCGGCGCGACCTGGGCGCGCGACATGCGCAATCTGATGGTGCTGTCGCTCGTGATCTTCCTCGCCGCCTGGTTTCTCTTGCGCCCCTTCGGCAATGCCGGGCTGTGGACCGCACTGCTGGTGCACTATGCCGCGCGCGGCGGATTGGAGGCGCTGCGCTATCCGGCGCTGTTCAGGGCATCGTTCGCGACGCCATAGTACGAACCGACTACGCCGTCATTGCGAGCGAAGCGAAGCAATCCATCTCTCCCGCGCGGCGGCATGGATTGCTTCGTCGCTATCGCTCCTCGCAATGACGGTGCAGGCCGGACATGGCTCACCGTACCGGCCAGTCCTCGGCCGTGATGGTGGCGGCATCGGCGCCGACGATTTCGGACAGCGAGTCGCGGCCGGTGCGCAGGAGCGTCGAGGAGAGATCGCGCTTGATGTCGTCGACGAGGCCGAGGCCCTTGTAGACCAGCGAGGAATAAAGCTGGATCAGGCTGGCGCCGGCGCGGATTTTTGTGAGCGCGGCGCCGCCGGAATCGATGCCGCCGACGCCGATCAGGGGAAACGCACCCTCAGCGCGCACATAGGTCTCCGCCACCATCCGCGTCGACAGGCGGAACAGCGGCCGGCCCGAGAGACCGCCCTGCTCCTTGATGCGGGCCTGCTCACGTAACGTGGACGGCCGCGCCAGCGTCGTGTTGGCGACGATCATGCCGTCGACGCGGCGCGAGCGTGCGATGTGAACGACGTCGTCGAGCTCGGCGAGGCTTAAGTCCGGCGCGATCTTCAAGAGCACCGGCGAGTCGCCGGCATTTTTCCGCACCCGCTCCCGGGTCTCGATGACCCGTGCCAGGAGGTCATCGAGCGCGGCCGATTGCTGCAGATTGCGCAGGCCCGGCGTATTCGGCGAGGACACGTTGATGGTGAAGTAGCTCGCGACCGGCGCAAAAGTCTCGATCAGCTTCACATAGTCGGCGGTACGATCCGGCGAATCCTTGTTGGCGCCGACATTGACGCCGACGATGCCGGAAAGATGGGCGCGGCCGGCGAGCCGCCGCAGCACCGCCGCCGCGCCGTCGTTGTTGAAGCCCATGCGGTTGATGACGGCTTCATCCCGCTCAAGCCGAAACAGCCTCGGCCTGGCATTGCCGGACTGCGGCAGCGGCGTCACCGAGCCGATCTCGACAAAGCCGAAGCCGAGCTTGAGCAGCGCATCGGGCGCCTCCGCGTTCTTGTCGAAGCCCGCGGCCATGCCGACCGGATTGGGAAAATTCAGTCCGAACGCGCGCACCGCGAGCTTCGGATCATCCGGCCGCTGGCGGATCGGCGGCAGGAAGCGCAGCCCCTGGATCGCCAGCCGGTGGGCGTCCTCCGGATCGAGCCAGCGCAGCAGCGGCAGCGAGACGGCATCGAAGGCGCGGATCACGGCAACGTCTCCGGGATCGCATGGGTGCCGTCGGCGCGCGCCGGCAGGTCGTAGACCGCGGTGACCGCGCCGAGATCGAGCTCGCCATAGAGATGCGGAAACAATTCATCGTGACGGGAAGGCTCCCAGCGCAAGGCATCACCCAGCGCATCCGCGTCGACCGCGATCAGAAACAGGCCGGTTTGGCCGGAAAAATGCTTTCGCGCGGTCCCGGCGACCTGGGATGCGGTGGAGAAGTGGATGAAACCGTCGCGCAGATCGTCGGCACTACCCCGATACACTCCGGCCCGCTCGGCCTCGCGCCAAGCTGAGGCAGGGCTGATTTTATAGATCGTGCGCACCTATCCGGTGTCCCATGCTTCACGCTTGAGTCTGTTGGGGTTTTCCCGAAGCTGGCCGGGCCAGCGATGGACCGTATCGACGCCCGTGGCGCAACTCAAGCGCCACAGCAGGGCCGATTGGGGACATTTGCGGAAAGCCGCAGGTTCCGGCAATAATTCCTAAATCAGAACGGCGGAATTCCGATGGTCAGACCGCCCAAGCAATCGCGCCTGCTGACCCACGGCCAGGTCTGGGCCGCACTGGACCGGCTGGCGGAGCGCGCCGGATTGTCGCCGTCCGGGCTTGCCCGGCGCGCCGGGCTGGACCCGACCACCTTCAACAAGTCCAAGCGCATCACCACCGACGGCCGCGAGCGTTGGCCCTCGACCGAATCGGTCGCGAAGGCGCTCGCCGCGACCAACGTGTCCATCGACACCTTCGTGCAGTTGATCGGCGACGGCGGCGGCCGCGGCGGCCCGTCAGTGCCGCTGATCGGCCTTGCCGAAGCGTCGGCAAGCGATGCTTTCGACGACAACGGCTTTCCGACCGGCAAAGGCTGGGACGAAGTGGCGCTGCCGACCGTCCCCGACGAGCACGCCTTCGCGCTCGAAATCTTCGGCGACACGCTGCGGCCGGTTTTCCGCGAGGGCGATATCATTATGGTGTCGCCGTCAACTCCGATCCGCCGCGGCGATCGCGTGGTGGTGCGAACCAAGGACGGCGAGATACTGGTGAAGGAGTGCAAACGCCGCACGGCGAAGACGCTCGAATTGCAGTCGCTCAATCCGGCGGAAGCAGATCGCACGCTCGCGGCCGAGGACGTCGCCTGGATCGCGCGGATCGTGTGGGTGAGGCAGTAACTCTCTGGTGTCATCCCTGCGAAAGCAGGGACCCATAACCACAGGAGGTTGTTGTGGCGCGCATTCTTGTCCTTGGTGCGGGATTCGCCGGCCTCTGGGCTGCCATCGGGGCTGCGCGCAAGCGCGATGAGATCGGCCGCGCGGCCGAGGTCGAGATTCTCGTCATCGATCGCAATCCCTATCACAACATTCGAGTCCGCAATTACGAAGTCGACCTGAGCGAGGCGGCGATCCCGCTTGGCGAGGTGCTGGACCCTATCGGCGTCGCTCACAGACTTGCCGAGGTGCAAGCGATCGATGCGGTCAAACAGCAGGTGACCGTCGCAGCGAGCGACGGCCCGGAGGTTTTGACTTACGATCGGCTGGTGCTGGCGCTTGGCAGCGAACTGGCGCGCCCGGCGATTGCCGGCCTCGCGGCCAACGGCTTCGACGTGGACGCCTATGCGGCTGCCGTCCGGCTCGACGCACATCTCGCAGCGCTCGGCGCCGAGGCGCCATCGGAAGCGCGCTCCACGGTGGTCGTGGTCGGCGCCGGTTTCACCGGAATTGAGGTCGCAACCGAGATGCCGGGCAAGCTCGATCGAGCCGGCGTCACCGACGGGCAACGCATCGTTCTCATAGACCCCAATCCCGCGGTTGGCGTCACGATCGGGGATAATGCCCGCCCTGTCATCAATGAGGCGCTCTTGGCGCTCGGCGTTGAAACGCGACTGAGCGTGAGGGTTACCGCTATCGAGCCGAACGCGATCGCGCTCAGTTCGGGGGAGATCATTCCCACACGGACAGTCGTGTGGTGCGCGGGCATGCGCGCAAGTCCGCTGGCTGAGGCGCTGGATGTTGAACGCGACCGGTATGGTCGCGTCATCGTCGATCAATTCATGCGCGTGACCGGTGCAACAAATGTCTTTGCCGCCGGCGATGTGGCCTGCAGTTTCGTGGACGGCGTCCACGCCTCCGTGATGTCCTGCCAGTTCGCCCGGCCGATGGGCCGCTTCGCAGGCCATAACGTCGTGGCCGACCTGTTCGGGCAGCCGATGCTACCGCTTCATATTGATTGGTATGTCACCGTGCTCGATCTCGGCGCGTGGGGAGCTTTGTACACGGAAGGGTGGGATCGCCAGGTGCGTACCAGTGGGGCTGCCGCGAAAGTGACCAAGCAGACGATCAATCACGTGCGGATCTATCCGCCGCGGACAGGTGATCGTGCGGAGATCCTCGCGGCTGCGGCGCCGACGCTGCAGGCGCCGCCGGCCGTGCGATCGTAAACGTCGGCTGCAGAAGCATCGCGCGTAGACTCGGCATTCTCGTCGTTCCCGCGAAGGCGGGGACCCATAACCACAGGGAGCTGTTGTGACGCGAACAAGCGGTTACAGCGGAGCACATTACTGTGGTTGGGTCCCGGGTCCCGGCTACACCAAGCGGCTTCGCCGCGGCGCGCAAGCCCCGGACGACGCCGTCATTGCGAGGAGCGAAGCGACGAAGCAATCCCCATCTCCACAAGCGGTGAGATGGATTGCTTCGCTTCGCTCGCAATGACGGCTTGGATGCAGTCGCGCAAACCTCACCTTACGTCGCGTAGTCCGGCTCCTTGCGGTCCAGCATGCGCTTGAGCGCATCGAAGTGCCGCTGCGCCGGGCTTGGGCTCCTGTAGAGGCTGGTGCCGCCGATATCGCGCATGGTCTTTTCGACCACGGGAGCAGGCAGCTTCTTCAGCGGCTGTCCGGTCCACATCGCATAGATCTGCACCTGCGCGGCGCGCTCGATGTAGTAGAGCCGGTCATAGGCCGCCGCGACGGTCTCGCCGACGGTCGAGATGCCGTGGTTGGCCATGAATAGAATGGTCTTGTCGCCGATCACCCTGGCGAGCCGCGCGCCTTCGGCCGGATCGAGCGCCGGGCCGGTATATTCGTCGTCATAGGCGATCTTGCCGGCCATGCCGACTTCGGTCTGGCCGATCTCCTTGATGCGGGGATCCTCGAGCCGGGTCAGCGCGCTGGCAAACGGCATGTGGGTGTGAAACACCGCTTTGGCCTGCGGCAGCGCCTTGTGGATCGGGGCGTGGATGCAATAGCAGGAGCGCTCGACCTCGCCCTCGCCGCGCTTGACCTCGGCATCGTCGATGCCGACTTCCATGAAAGAGGAAGCGGTCACCTCCGACCAATGCATGCCGAACGGAATCTGATAGTAGCGGTCGCTGCGGCCGGGCACCACGAAGGTCAGATGGTTGAAGATGCCCTCACTGAAACCCTGGATGAAGGCGAGCCGGTGCGCGGCGGCGAGATCGACGCGCGCCTGCCACTCTGCGGCGCCTTGATCGGTAAGCGTGTCCGGCGAAACCCTGAACTGCATGTTGATCCTCCCTTGCGCGCCTGTGCTGGCGGCTTGTTATTGGCGCAGTCTAGCTCAAATTGCCGCCGCCCCGATTGCAATTACCGTGCACCAACCATCCCAATTTCGCGAGGCGGGCGCGGCGCATTGGCGGCAGTTGGCAGCATGTTTTCGATAGAACAACGCGGCAAGACGCAGTTTGCGTTGGCAAAGCCGGCAATGTTCGCCCTACAGTTAAGGATGAGGAGACCTATTTCGGATGACTGCTGGCACTGAAGGAAACCCGGATCGCAAAACCATTGCCGTCGTCGGCCTCGGAAGCATCGGCGGTATCATCGCCGGCCTGTTGCGCGCGGCGGACCGGCACGATGTGGTCGCCTGTGTCAGGCGGCCGCTCGATCGTCTCGTGGTCGAGCGTGCGGAAGGCGCAATCGATGTTCCGCTTCGCGCACTGACCGATCCGGAGCAGGCGACGCCGGTGGACTGGGTGCTGTTCTGCACCAAGGCGCAGGACACGCCGTCAAGCGCGCCGTGGCTTGCAAGACTCTGCGGCGCCGACACCCGGATCGCGGTCCTGCAGAACGGCATCGGGCACAAGGAGCGGCTGGCACCATTGGCCGGACACGCAACCATTATTCCTACGCTCGTCTATTACAATGGCGAGCGATTGGCGCCGGACCGCGTTCGCTTCCGACGTGCCGGCGACTATGAGTTCACGGTCGCGGACGATGCCGATGGACGGGCGTTCGAAGCCCTGCTCGAAGAAACCGGCCTGCGAGTGCTGCGCAGTGACGACTTCGCCACGCTCGCCTGGCGAAAGCTCCTGATCAACGCGGTCGCCAATCCGATCACCGCGCTGACCCTGCTGCGGCAGGCGGTGTTCCGGCGCGATGACGTCAAAGCGCTGTGTCTTGCCATCCTCGAAGAGGCTGTTGCCGTCGGGCGCGCCGATGGCGCTCGCCTCGAGGCAGATGAGGCCCAGCGAATGCTGGCGACGCTGCTCACCTATCCGCCCGACGCCGGCACCTCGATGTATTTCGATCGCCTCGCCGGCCGACCGTTCGAAGCCGACGCGCTCACCGGCGCGATCGTCGCGGCCGGCAAACGACATGGCGTGGCGACGCCGCTCAACGGCCTCCTGCTGACGCTATTGCGTGCGACGAGTGATGGGTTGCGGGATGCGAAGCGGTAGGGTGGGCAAAGCGAAGCGTGCCCACCATTCCTTGCGCCGCGCTTGATGGTGGGCACGCTTCGCTTTGCCCACCCTACGGGACGATCATTGCCGGGCCTGACCCGGCAATCCATCGACCGAAAGAGTCTTGCGAAGCTGGATGGATGCGCGGGTCAAGCCCGCGCATGACGGATTGAGAAAGCTACGACGACCTTGCCAGTGCGCCGTCGATCATGTTGACGGCGTTCTGGAGGCCGTAGACCGCGACGAAGGAGCCGAAGCGCGGGCCTTTCTCCTGGCCGAGCAGGACCTGGTAGAGCATGTTGAACCAGTCGAGCGAGACGCCGGGGCGGCCGTCCTTGCCCTTCTTCACGGGATCGAGGAACGGCTCGCGGCGGCCGATCTCGTAGACCACGTTCTGGATGTCCTCCGCGGTCGAGTCCGGCGGCATGTTGGAGAGCGCATCACGCAAATCCTGCAGCGCCGCCCGCTCGCTCTCGGTCGGCTCGCGGAACTGCTTCGAGGGCGCGACGAAGTCGCGGTAGTAGTTGATGGCATAGCCGACCATCGCATCCAGCTTCGGATGCGTCTGCGGCGTCACGCCCGGGCGATAGCGGCCGATGAAGCCCCACAAGGTCTCGGCATTCTCCGCATTCGACGACGACACCAGCGTCAGCAGAAGCTGGAAGGTGACGGGCATGTCCACCTTCGGCGGATGGCCGGAGTGGATGTGCCAGACCGGATTCTGCAATTGCTGGCGCCCTTCCTGACGCGGGAAGGCGTCAACGAACTGCTGGTATTCGTCGACATTGCGCGGGATCACGTCGAAATAGAGCCGCTTGGCCGCCTTCGGCTCGCGATACATGAACAGCGACAGCGATTCCGGCGAGGCATAGCGCAGCCATTCGTCGATTGTGAGCCCGTTGCCCTTCGACTTCGAGATCTTCTGGCCTTTGTCGTCGAGGAAGAGCTCGTAGTTGAAGCCTTCCGGCGGCGTGCCGCCGAGCGCCGCGCAGATCTTGCCCGACAGCTTCACCGAATCGATCAGGTCCTTGCCGGCCATCTCATAGTCGACGCCGAGCGCATACCAGCGCATCGCCCAGTCCGGCTTCCACTGCAATTTGCAGCGGCCGCCGGTGACGGGCACCGTGACGCTCTCCTTCGTCTCGGGGTCTTCATAAGAGATGGTGCCGGCCTTGGCGTCATGTGCGGTGACCGGCACGTAAAGCACGAGCCCGGTGCGCGGGCAGATCGGGAGGAACGGCGAATAGCTCGCGGCGCGCTCCTCGCGGAGCGAGGGCAGCATGATCGCCATCACCTTCTCGATCCGCTCCAGCATCCGCAGCAGCGCGGCGTCGAAGCGGCCCGAGGTGTAGTAGTCGGTCGAGCTGGCGAATTCGTAGTCGAAGCCGAACTGATCGAGGAAGGCGCGCAGCCGCGCATTGTTGTGCTCGCCGAAGCTCGGATGCGTGCCGAAGGGATCAGGCACCTTCGTCAGCGGCATGCCGAGGTGCTGCTCCAGCAGCTCCTTGTTCGGGACATTGTCCGGCACCTTGCGCAGGCCATCCATGTCGTCGGAGAAGGCGAGCAGGCGCGTCTTGATCTTGTCCTCCGTGAGCACGCGGAAGGCGTGGCGCACCATGGTGGTGCGCGCGACCTCGCCGAAGGTGCCGATATGGGGCAGGCCGGACGGGCCATAGCCGGTCTCGAACAGCACCTCATCCTTCGGATTTTTTTTCAGCCGCGCGACAATCGCTTTCGCCTGCTCGAACGGCCAGGCGTTGGATTGTTCGGCGAGCGCACGCAGGTCGCTCGGGCTTGCGGCAAGGTCAGTCACGGACATCGGGGTCTCCAAGGCCGCGGAAACTAACGGCCTCCGCGGCAAAATGCAAAATAGCGGCGAAGCTGTCATTCCGGGATGGTGCGTCAGCACCAGACCCGGAATCTCGGGATTCTCCGATGTGCAATAGCACATCGTAGTTCGATGCTCGCGCATCGCCCCGGAATGACAGCGCTAAAACGGGCTGACGGAAAAATAGCGCAGCCACAGATCGGTGTAGCGGCCTTTTTCCCAGAGCCGGAACAGCGCCCAGTTCAACGCCTGCCGGAGCAGGTCGTTGCCCTTGCGCACCGCAATGCCGATGCCCTCGCCGAAGAAGCGGCTCTCGACGAAGGGGCCGCCGGAGAAGGCGCAGCATTCGGCCGAATCGGTGCCGTTGATCCAGAACGCGAGCGCGATCGCGTCGCCGAAGATGAAATCGACCTCGCCGCGGCGAAGCGCCTGCCGGAGCGCGTCGTCATTTGGATAAGTGTGGAGCTCGGCGTCGGTGAACATCGCCTTCAGATAGGCTTCGTGCGCGGTGCCGCCGATGACGCCGACCTTCTTGCCTTCGAGATATTCCGGCCGCACCTCCGGCAGCACGGCGTTGCGCTGGGACACGAAGCGGGCCGGCGCGCGGTAATAAGGATCGGAGAAATCAACCCTTGTGCGCAATTGCGGCGTCACCGCCATCGAGGCGATGATGGCATCGCCCCTGTTGGTGGCGAGCGCATCCACGAGCGTCTCGAAGCGGCGCATCTGGATGGTGCAGGTGACCTTGATCTCCTCGCAGATCGCGCGCGCCAGGTCGACATTGAAACCGGCCGGATTGCCGTCAGGACCGGTGAAGTTGAACGGCGGATAATCGGTTTCGGTCAGGAACCGGATGACGGTGATGCGCGACAGATCCGGCCGTTCAGGCCGCCGCCGCGGATCCCAGAAACCGGGCACCGCCTGCGGCGCCGCCTCGACGGGCGGCTTCGGCGGCGGGGTTTGTGCCAGCGCGGACCCGCTACAGACAGCCAACGCCGCTACAACCAGCCATCCGGCCGTGGCGCGGACAGGACGGGAAATGTCGAGCGGGGCGGTCTGATCTGACATTTGGCCGGGCAATGTTGCGGAATTGGACGGCCTTATAGACCATCCGGGGCACGATGCGAGGCTTTAGCTCAGAGATAGCGCTTGAGGTCGGCCGCAGCTTCTTCCGGGCTGCGTTTGAGGTTGAACGGGGAGACGAACTTGCCGTCGCGGTCCATCAGATAGATCAGCGCGGTGTGGTCCATTGTGTAGTCGCCGTCCTTGAGCGGGACCTTCTTGGCGTAGACGCGATAGGCCGACAGCACCTTGGCGATGGCATCGGGGTTGCCGGTGAGGCCCTTCAGATGCGGGTCGAAGCTGGAGAGATAGTCCTTCATCGCCGCCGCGGTGTCGCGCTCCGGATCGACCGAGACGAAATAGGCGTTCACCTTGTCGGCGTCCGTGCCCATCGCCCGCAGCACTTCGGAAATCTCGAACAGCGAGGTCGGGCAGACGTCGGGGCAATGGGTGAAGCCGAAGAAGATCAGCGTCGGCTTGCCCTTCAGGCTCTTGTCGGTGATGGTCTGGCCGGCTTGGTCGGTGAGCTGGAACGGGCCGCCGATCGCCGACGGGGTGGTCATGCTGCGCAGGCCGCCCATCGTCCAGAACAACAGCAATAGTCCGATCGCCAGGCTGCCGGCGAAGGCAGCCACGATCACGAGCGGGCGGGTGGTCCGATCCATGAAAAAATTCCTCTTATTGGATCAGAAACAGGCCGAGACGCCGGCCGCGATGGTCTCAAAGAACACCGCCGTGCCGTAATGGAACCAGAGCGCGCCCGCGCCCAGCACGACGAGCGCGCCCAGCCCCGCGGCACCCCAGGCGATGGCGGACGCCGCCTTGCCCTGTGCCGAGGCCGGCGCGGTCATTCCATGCGAGGCGGAAACCGGCTGAACCATGTGCTTGAAATAAGCCCGGTTCCGCCGCCCGGCAAGCGCAATGCTGCGGCGCGCCGTCACATCATGTGGAGGGAAATACCGAACTGTCGCCACTCGTCATGCCCGGGCTCGACCCGGGCATCCACGTCTTCCTTGACGTCAAGAACGTGGATGGCCGGGTCAAGCCCGCCCATGACGGCAGAGGGCGACCGCGCCTCTAGCGCGCCCGGTTGGCGGAGGCCTGGGCGTCGAGGTAGCAGGGCCGGAACATGGCCTGCAGGGCCTTGCCGCGCAGGAAGATCATCCTCGGGGTGAGGCCGCCGCGCGAGGCGATCCAGCGGCGGATCGAGGTCGGGTACATCGAGTACAGCATCTGGGTCGCTTCGGGATTGGTGATGGCGCGGCCGTTGGCGCCGAAATCCCATGCAGCGTGGAAACCGAGATTGGCATGCGAGGTGACGCAGATCCGATTATGCGGAACCGCACCCAGCACGATGGTGCAGGCCGATGCGCAGAGGCCGTCGATGATGACGGTTTCGCCGGAACTGCGAAGGCCTTGATATCTGTCGACGTAAGTGCCGATCCTGCCGCCACGATCGTCGGCGATCCGCACCACCGCATGCGAAGCCCCCATACCCGCCAGCAGGAGAACCGCCGCGAGCAACCCCGTCATCAACTTCATGGCCTGCCCCAGTCGAATATCGAATCCGTTGATCTTAGTGATGCAAGACTTTGGCCAGCGTGTTGCGGGTCTGGATTTTTGTCCAGCCGTCACAGCTCGATCAAAACAAATTCAAATCGAGTGTTGCGCACACGCTGCAGTTTGCGGATGAGAGGTCCCAAACTGAAACAACCTTACCGTGTCCTCGCGGAACGGCCGCCAAGCTCCCTTTGCCGTTGACCGCGCGCGAACGTGCAGGTCTCATTCAAAGGGAACTCGGGGAAGAAAGACATGGCTGAGGATGTAGACGTCATTGTGGTGGGCGCGGGTCTGGCAGGCCTTGTTGCCGCCACAGAGATTACAGATGCCGGAAAACGCGTCATCGTGGTCGAGCAGGAAGGCGAACAATCGCTCGGGGGCCAGGCGTTCTGGTCGTTCGGCGGATTGTTCTTGGTCGATTCGCCGGAGCAGCGCCGGCTCGGCATCAAGGACTCTCACGCGCTCGCGCTGCAGGACTGGATGGGAACCGCGGGCTTCGATCGCGACGAAGACCATTGGCCGCGGCGTTGGGCGGAAGCCTACGTCGCTTTCGCCGCGGGTGAAAAGCGCGACTGGCTGCGCGCGATGGGCCATCGCCTGTTTCCGATCGTCGGCTGGGCCGAGCGCGGCGGCTATGACGCGATGGGCCACGGCAATTCGGTGCCGCGTTTCCACGTCACCTGGGGCACCGGGCCCGGCATCGTCGAGCCGTTCGCGCGCCGCGCACGCGAGGCCGAAAAGAGCGGCAGGCTGATCTTCAAGTTCCGCCATCGCGTCGATGCGCTGTCGGTGACGAACGGCGCGATCGACGGCGTCACCGGCGCGATCCTCGAGCCGACCAATGTGGAGCGCGGCAAGAGCACCTCGCGCAATGTGGTCGGCGAATTCTCGCTGCGCGCGCCAGCCGTGATCGTGGCGTCCGGCGGCATCGGCGGCAATCATGACCTGGTGCGGCAGAACTGGCCGAAGCGATTGGGCGAACCGCCGCAGCACATGATCTCCGGCGTGCCCGCACATGTCGACGGCCGCATGATCGGCATCACCGAGGCGAGCGGCGCGCGGTCGATCAACCGCGACCGGATGTGGCACTACGTCGAGGGCATCCAGAACTGGAATCCAATCTGGCCGAAGCACGGCATCCGCATCCTGCCCGGGCCGTCATCGATGTGGTTCGATGCGACCGGACGGCGATTGCCGGCGCCGCTGTTTCCGGGCTCCGACACGCTCGGGCAACTGCAATACATCATGGGCACCGGCTATGATTATTCCTGGTTCATCCTGACCCAGAGCATCATCAAGAAGGAGTTCGCGCTCTCGGGCTCCGAGCAGAACCCCGATCTCACCGGCAAGAGCTGGCGCATGACGATCAAGCGCGCGACCAACAAAGGCGCGCCGGCGCCGGTGGAAGCGTTCAAAAAACACGGCGTCGACTTCATCGTGCGCGACAGGCTCGAGGATCTCATCGCTGCGATGAACCAGCTTTCCGGCGACAACCTGTTGAAGCTCGATCACATCCGGACGCAGATCGAGGCGCGTGACCGCGAGATCACGAATCCTTACGTGAAGGACGCGCAGGTGATGAACCTGCACAATGCGCGCAAATATATCGGCGACCGCCTGATCCGCACCGCCGCGCCGCATCGCATCCTCGATCCCGCGCATGGACCGCTGATCGCGGTGAAGCTCAACATCCTCACCCGCAAGACACTCGGCGGATTCGAGACCGATCTCGATTCACGTGTGTTCGGCCACGACGGCGAGATCATCCGGGGACTCTACGCCGTCGGCGAAGCCGCAGGATTCGGCGGCGGCGGCATGCACGGCTATCGCTCGCTGGAGGGGACTTTCCTCGGCGGCTGCCTGTTCTCCGGACGAAACGCGGGACGCGCCGCGGCGAAGGCGGTGGGATAAATCGCGACTCGCCAGTGTTAAGCGACTGCGCTAGGTAGTCACCCGCCAATCAACGGGAGAACAATATGACCATTCAGCGTTTTGAAACCGGGCCGCGGATGAGCCAGGTCGTCGTGCATGGCGACACGGTGTATCTGGCCGGCATCGTCGCCAACAAGACGGCCGGTGAAAGCGTGACGAAACAGACCGAGGAGATCCTCTCGATCATCGACGGCCATCTGGCAAAGGCCGGCACCGACAAATCGAAATTGCTGACGACGACGATCTACATCACCGACATGAAGACGTTTCCCGAGATGAACGCCGCGTGGGACCGCTGGGTGTCGCCGGGCAACACGCCGGCGCGCGCCACCGTCGAGGCCAAGCTGGCGGCGCCGCAATACACTGTCGAGATCATGGTGACCGCGGCGAAGTAAGCGCGCCTTACTCGAGAATGGCGATGCCGGCCGTGACGCGCGGCCGGCATCGTGCATTTCGTCGAGCGTGATCGAGCGACTTCCATCGTCGAAGCGACCTATGCGGCCGCGACGTTGGTCTCGAAGAACGCCTTGAGCCCGACAAAAGTCACATCGGGCCTGGTGATGACATGGACCGGAATCTCCCGCAGATAGGCATCGAACCGGCCTTTGCTGGTGAAGCCCGTGCCAAAACCCGATCCCGCCAGATGATCGACGAAACGAGGCACGATGCCGCCGGCGATATAGACGCCGCCGCGGGCGCCGAAGGTCAGCGCCAGATTGCCGCAGACCATGCCGAGCATCGCGCAGAACATGTCGAGCGCCGCCCGGCTCGTCGCGCAGTTCCCGTCAAGCGCGGCCTGCGTGATCGAGGCCGCATCGCGCGCGGGGGCGCCGGCGCCGTCGATGGCGTTCAGGGCGTCATAGAGATTGGCGAGGCCGGACCCCGATAGCACACGTTCGATCGAGACGTGACCGAAGCGCCCGCGCAGGTGATCGATCACCCGCTCCTCCCGTTCCGACGTTGCCGGCAAGGTGGCATGGCCGGCTTCGGTGACAACTGCCACGGGCAGCTTGCTCGCCGGAACCAGGCAGGACGCGCCAAAGCCGGTCCCCGGCCCGACCACGAGCATGGGAGCGCCGGCGACCGGAGTTCGGCCGCCGAGCGACACCACGTCGGAAGCCCCCAGCGCCGGCAGCGACCAGGCCAGCGCCTCGAAATCATTGAGCAGATGCACAGCCGTGAAGGCGAATTGCTGGCGCAGGCTGGCCGCATCGAACATCCACGGGCTGTTGGTCAGCACCACGCGGTTGTTCTCGATCGGGCCCGCGATGCCGAAAATCGCCGCAGTGGCAACGTCGCCCATCGCGTGGCGGGCGAGGAAGGCAGCGATCGCCTCCGCCGAGGTCGGATAGTCGGCGACCTTGACATGTTCGATGGGGCCGATCTGACCACCCCTGACGAGCGCGAAACGCGCATTGGTGCCGCCGATATCGGCGAGCAATGCTTGGCTGGTCCCGGTCATTGACTCCGTTCCTGTCGAGTTCCGATCAGCACGCGCCCATCTTTCGCCGCAGCCGCTTGCCGGTTCCGGTCCGCGCCTGCCGGCTGGCTGGCGGCGATGAGGTCCGAGTACCACTGCACGGCGGTTTTGGGAATCGGTCGCTGCGTGGCTTTATCAACGCAACCCAGGCCGAAAACGCTGCGAATAGCCCGCCGCCCCTTCGTCAGTGTTGCGGGCTCAAACAACGTTCGAGCGCGATGAGCAACTGCGTCCGGCCAACGATTCCGATGGGTTTGCCGTCGCGGACCACCAGCACCTGCGATATCTGGTGCGCGTCCATTCGCGTGACGACATCGTCTACCGTCGCGGTCTCATCCACGCGCACGGGATCCCGCGTCATGACGGCATCGACGCGCAACGCGTGCGTCCGCTCACGCATCAGATGACCCTCCGCTCTTCCGAGCATCAATTCGAGCAAGAACCCTGCGGGGCCAGTCACGCCCAGCTCCTGGCGATGCAGGAAATCACCTTCGGAGATGATGCCGACCAAAGATCCATCATCGTCGATCACAGGCAAGCCACGCTGGGTGGTTTCCAGGAGCAGGTGGACGGCATCGAGCAGCGGCGCGTTCGGCTTTATGGTGGCGAAGCAGGTTCGCATGACATCCGTTGCCAGCATTGTTTCTCTCCAAACAGGCTCGGGTCGCGAGAGCGTTTTCGAGCGAAGCATGCCCTCGGACTTGATCCGAGGGTGGGCACCGGTTCGCGTGAAGAAAACGCGTCAAAGCAAAAATCTAGAGCTTCGGCTCTGGTTCAATCAGAACCTAAGCTCCAGCGTGCACCGGCGAACGAGCCGGACCTTGATGTGCGTCAAAATGACGACGGCGCCCTCTGACCTGGATCAATACCTGGATCGGCCGTTGTGCTCTTATGGCTGCGTCCAATTCGGGCCGATTGCCACCAATTGTGGGGGAGAATGACGATGTTCAAGAACCTGCTGGTGCTTATCCCTTCCGAACGTCCGGCGCGGCCGGTAATTGACGGCGCCGTGCTGCTGACCATGGCGTACGGCGCCCACCTCGACGCGCTGTCCGTCGCCTACGAGACTGCCAATGTTCCGATCGCCGCGGCCGGCGGCGCTGCGGTCGTCATGATCGTCGAGGAGACCCGGCAGCACGCGCTGGAGCGCGCAGAGGCCGCGATGCTCGTTTTCGAGGTCGAGGCCAAGCACGCAGGGATTTCGTATACCTGCCGCACCATGAGCGCGACACCAGGCGAGGCAATCGCGATCGCCGGCGCCAGCGCCCGGCTTCATGATCTCACCGTCGTCCTGCAGCCGGAACCCGATCGCGATACATTCGACAACGATGTTCCGCAGGAAGTCCTGTTCCAGTCAGGCGGCCCGGTCTTGTTCATGCCCTATACCTTCCGCGGCGCATTTGCGGCGCGGCGCATCGGAATTTGCTGGGACGGAAGCCGCCTTGCCGGCCGTGCGCTGCGGGATGCCATGCCGCTGCTGCGGCACGCCGACGCGCTCACGATCATTTCCATCGGCAATCCGGGGGCGATTCCCGACGAAGCAAGCCCGCAGCGCCTCGTCGAACATCTGGCGCGGCTTGGACTGCCGGCCAAGATCATGGCCTTCCCGGCCGCGCACTCCGAAATCCAGCCGGCCATCCTGTCCGTTGCGGCCGACGAGAGCCTCGATCTGCTGGTGATGGGCGGTTACGGGCATTCGCGGCTGCAGGAACGGCTGCTCGGCGGCGTCACCCGCGAAATGCTCCAGTGCATGACGGTACCGACCCTGATGTCGCATTGAGCTGGCTGGCGGGCCTCCGCCGTCGCGTATCGTCCGTCATTGCGAACGCAGCGAAGCAATCCATCGTTCCGCACGTGGAGCCATGGATTGCTTCGCTGCGCTCGCAATGACGATTGTCTGGGTCCCAGCCCTCCGTAACATTCCTTAGGGTCCGTAATCCTCCTTAGGGAAGGACTCCGAATTTTCAGGCGCGGTGCAGGCAGGCACTCTGGCTCCATCAGATGATTTGAAGGAGCCCGCCATGCACACCGACGCTTCCCGCCCCGTCATCCAGGCCGCGAGCACGCCGCACCGTCTCGGAAGCCCGGCCATGCAGGGACCGCTTGCGCTGATGGGCACGCCCTTTCAATATGCGCGCAATGCCGAGATCTACGGCGAAGGTGACGAAGCCGAATATCTCTATCAGGTAGTCTCTGGCACCGTCCGCACCTACAAGGTGCTGGAAGACGGCCGGCGTCAGATCGGCGGCTTCTATCTGCCGGGCGACATCTTCGGCTTTGAGGCGGGCGAAACGCACTCGTCTTCCGCCGAGGCCGTGAACGGGGCGCAGGTCCTGATCGTCAAGCGCAGCGCGGTGATGCTGCGTGCCGAGCGCGAGAAGGATCTGTCGCAGCAGCTTTGGGATGCCACCACGCGCGAACTGCAGCGCTTCCGCAATCACATGCTGCTCCTGATCAAGACGGCCGAGGAGCGGGTCGCGGGATTCCTGCTCGATATCGCCCGCCGCACCGCCAGCACGAATTCGATCGAACTTGCGATGTCGCGCCAGGACATTGCCGATTACCTCGGCCTCACCATCGAGACCGTATCCCGCACCTTCACCCAGTTGGAACAATCCGGCGCCATCGCGCTGGCGACCTCGCGCAGGATCGAATTGCGGAACCGGGCTGCGCTAAACCGGCTGAACGCCTGAACGCCTGACGAGGATAGAATCGACCGAGGTGTGCCATGAACCATTCATTGATCAGCGCGGATCGTGGCACCCATCGCAAGATCATTGCGCTTGGTGCTGCCGCCGCGGTCGCGATCATGCTGCTGGCGGTTCATGGCCGAAGCAGCGACCAGACCGAAGCTTCACGCCGGCAGCCCATTGTCCAGCATATTGCCGCGCCCGATGCGATGCGTCCGCTCGCACTAGCCGAGTTGAGATAGCCCGGCTCCCCGCCGAAAGCTTTCGTTTCACGCCCTGATCCTGGGCCTTGGTTCCGCAACATCGTCGCCACCGGCCTGGAGCCAGCGGATGATCCGGCGCCACGAACGGCCCAAGCTCTCGCGCCCCATGAAAAGACCTAGGTGACCGCACGGCTCGGAGGACTGCTCCAGCCATTGCGGCGGCGTGCCGAGCAGGCGCGCCGTGGCGAGTGCCTGCTCGAGCGGCACGAGAATGTCCTTCTCTGCTGCCAGCAGGAAGACCGGAACCGTCACATCGGCGAGATCGATCTTGTGGCCAAGCGCGATGAATTGTCCCTGGGCGATCCGGTTCTCGCGGAAGATCCAGTTGGTCGCCTCGATATAAAAGGTTCCCGGCAAATCCAGCAGCTTGCGATCCCAGCGCTCGAAGCGTGCCAGCAGTGCCGCCCCCTGTTCGGATCCATCACCGACATCCCTCTGCAAGGTCGCTTCGACGTCCTGGGGGGTGAGCGGCATGCTCCAGAAGCGAAGCGTATGCTTGCCGCTTATGATGCCCTCTCCCTGGTGCACCAGCTCGTCGAACGCTGCCTCGGGCACACTTGCCACCATCCGCGACAGATCTGAGGGCACGGAGACATCGACCGGCGCACCGGCGAGCACGAGCCGCCGCACCTTTTGCGGAAAACGGGCGGCATAGACCAGCGACAGCCACCCGCCCTGGCACAAGCCGATGAGATCGACCGGTGCGCCGATGTCATCGACGGCCACGTTGAGGTCGGCGAGATAGCTGTCGATCGAAAGATAGCGCATCTCTGATGTCGCCGAGCACCAGTCGGTGACATAGATGCGATCCATGCCGCCCTGTTGCAGGGCCTGCACCAGGCTATGGCCGGGCGCGAAATCGGCGACCAAGGCCTCGTGCAGCGAAAAGGGGGCGCAGATCAGAAGCGGCTGGCCCGTCGCCTTGCGTGAAAAATCCCGCAGCCGCATCGAGGCGAGCTGCAGCGCGATCACGTTCGGCGTGGACCAGGGGGGCGGCGTTTCGTTCTCCGGCTCGGACGGCGTGGGGTCGCGACCAGCGAACCAATGCAGATAGGCTTCCAGCGCCAATCGCGTGGCTGCCATCGGCCATAGCAGCGTCTGCACCGCCCAATCCGTGTCGACGCTCGGCTTCTCTTGCGGTGGTCTGCTCTTTTCGCTCAAGCTCACCCCCCTTTGCTCGCCGGCGCCATGGTCGGACAGGCATCAGCGGAAGGTTTGACCTCGATCAAGCGTGGACAATATAGGACCACCATATTAGCGCTGGCCTGAGCGGGTTAGCAGGGGAGTTGTCCATGCCCTATCCCTCGAATGCGGATCTGCCATTTCCGGTTCGCAGCCATTTGCCTCCGCATGCCCAGGACATCTATCGCGAAGCCTTCAACCATTCCTTTGCCGCGCATGCGGGCGACATCAGGCAAGAGGAGACCGCACACCGGACCGCCTGGGCGGCGGTGAAGCGATCCTATGAGAAGGTCGGCGATCATTGGATCCAGAGACCCGGAATCTAGAACCTGAAGAGTTTTGTTCGAATTGCTCTAGCGCGAAACCAACGGCTGGCACGTGATCCGGTTTCGCGCACCACCGCAGATTTCCAAGCGGCCGGCGATGACCTCGGAGGTAATCGATTAGCTCACGCCAACATCCGATAGTCCGCAGCAGCCGATCCATTCGGCGACACGCGAAGGAGAGCAAGATGACCGACCACAAAACCATCGCAAGCCGCTATATCGAACTGTGGAACGAGCGCACGCCGAGCCGGCGCCGCGAGATACTGGCCGAGAACTGGACCACGGACGCACGCTATGTCGATCCGCTGATGAGCGGCGACGGCCATGAAGGCGTCGATGCGCTGATATCGGGCGTCCAGGAAAAATTTCCGGCCTTCAAATTCAAACTGATCGGCGAACCCAACGGTTTCGGCGATCATCTCCGCTTTTGCTGGGGCCTTGGTCCCGACGGCGCCGACGGCCCGATCAAGGGCACGGACTTCGCGGTGCTGAAGGACGGCCGCATCAAGAGCATCACCGGCTTCCTCGACCAGGTGCCGCAGGGCGCGTGATATGATGCGGTGCATGGCGGTGCTACTGACGCAACATCCGTCAGCCTCCCTGCCATGCACTGCCGAGAAGAAAGCATAGAGCGGAGCAAGTTTGCGTTACCGCTCGCGCGCTTGTGACGGCGATCTCGCTGTCGTGAGAAGTAACGCCTCACCTCCCACACCATTATCTCGCGGTGCGATGAAGCGGTTTTGCATCCCGCAAGGGTCGCTTTGCGCAGCGTCGATGTGACAGTTTCGGTGAAAAGCAATTTCAACGGAGGCATATCATGGAAGTTGATACTGACCGCCTGAACTCTTTCATGGGCAAGATGATTGGTGACATCGGCGCCGCGATGAACGCGTCGCTGATGCTGATCGGTGACAGGCTCGGCCTCTACAAGGCGTTGGCCGAGAAGGGACCGATGAACTCCGCAGAGCTGGCGGAAGCGACAGGCACCGCGGAGCGCTATGTGCGCGAGTGGCTGTCGGCGCAAGCCGCCTCGGGCTACGTCGAATACGACACCAAATCCGGAAAGTTCTCGATGTTGCCGGAACAGGCCATGGCGCTGGCCGACGACGAAAGCCCGGTTTTCCTGGGCGCGGTCGGCAACGTCGTAGCGGCGACATTCCTCGACGAGCAGAAGATTTCCGACGCCTTCAAGACCGGCAAGGGCGTCGGCTGGAACAAGCGCAGCGAATGCCTGTTCTGCGGAACGGCGCGCTTCTTTCGCACCGGCTACAAGCATCATCTGGTGCAGGAATGGCTGCCTTCGCTCGAGGGCGTCGTCGACAAATTGAAGCGGGGCGCGAAGGTCGCGGATGTCGGCTGCGGCCATGGCATATCGACCCGCTTGATGGCGGAAGCGTTTCCGAAATCCACATTCTTGGGGTTCGACTATCACGAGGGCTCGGTCCAGGTCGCGCGCGAGCTGGCGCGGGAGGCGGGACTGTCCGATCGCATGCACTTCGAGACCCACACCGCGAAGACTTTTCCTGCCAACAGCTACGATCTCGTGTGCTTCTTCGACTGCCTGCACGACATGGGCGACCCGGTCGGTGCGCTCAAGCATACCCGCAGCACCATGGCCAAGGACGGCACCTGCATGCTGGTCGAGCCCTTCGCCAACGACCGGCTGGAGGACAATCTCAATCCGATCGGGCGCGTCTACTATGCGGCCTCGACCATGGTCTGCACGCCGGCCTCCCTGGACCAGGAGGTCGGGCTCGCCTTAGGCGCGCAGGCTGGCGAGGCCAGGTTGCGCGAGATCGCCCGCGAAGCCGGCTTCACCCGGTTCCGGCGCGCCACCGAAACGCCGTTCAACCTGATCCTGGAAGCACGGCCATAACAGCGCGATAACGCCAGCACGCAGCGCCGCCGCGCGAAGTCTCTTCGCGTGGCGGCGGATGGACTTGACGCGGACGAGCGCTTGCGGGACTTGCTAACGGATCGAGGCCGGCGCTGACATGCGCGACCGCTGATCCGAGGACATCTGCCATGAGTACCTCTGTCGCCAACGAAGCCATCGATCTCCTGACGAAGCTGCGGGCTCTGCCGGCCTTCGTCGCCGACGGCAGTCTGATCGCCCGCTCGCCGATCGACGGCGAGGTCATCGGGCGTCTCAAGCCTGGAAGCGATGACGACATGCGCGCGGCGATCGCCCGCGCGCGCAGCGCGTTCCTGGCTTGGCGAACTGTCCCTGCCCCGCGCCGCGGCGAACTGGTGCGCCTGCTCGGCGAGGAATTGCGCGGTTCGAAAGAACTGCTCGGGCGGCTGGTGACGATCGAGGTCGGCAAGATCCTCTCCGAGGGACTCGGAGAGGTGCAGGAGATGATCGACATCTGCGACTTCGCCGTCGGGCTATCGCGCCAGCTTTATGGATTGACGATCGCATCCGAACGCCCCGGTCATCGGATGATGGAGACCTGGCATCCGGCCGGCGTGTGCGGCATCATCACGGCGTTCAACTTTCCGGTTGCCGTGTGGTGCTGGAATGCAGCGCTTGCGCTGGTCTGCGGCAACGCCGTGGTGTGGAAGCCTTCGGAGAAAACGCCGCTGACCGCCTGCGCGGTGCAGGCGATCATTGAGCGTGCGCTCGCGCGTTTCGGCGATGCGCCGCAGGGTCTCGCCAAACTGGTGCAGGGCGACCGCACGATCGGCGAAGTCCTGGTCGATCACCCCGACGTCGCCATTCTGTCGGCCACCGGATCGACGCGCATGGGCAAGCAGGTCGGCCCGCGCGTCGCCGCGCGCTTTGGCCGGGCCATTCTCGAGCTCGGCGGCAACAACGCCGCGATCGTCACGCCCTCCGCCGATCAGGATCTCGCTCTGCGCAGCATCGCGTTCTCGGCGATGGGCACTGCCGGCCAGCGGTGCACCTCGCTGCGCCGCCTGTTCGTGCACGAAAGCATCGCCGATGATTTCGTCTCGAGGCTCAGCCGCGTCTACCGTTCCGTCACCATCGGCGACCCGCGCGAGTCGCGCACCTTGGTCGGCCCGCTGATCGATGCAGCCGCCTTCGAGGCGATGGGCCGCGCGCTGGAGGAAGCAACCTCGCTCGGCAAGGTGCATGGCGGCACCCGCGTGGATCATCAATCACAAGCCGCCTATTACGTTGCGCCTGCCCTGGTCGAGATGCCGGCCCAAACCGGCCCGGTGCCGCGCGAGACGTTCGCGCCAATCCTGTACGTGATGCGCTACCGCGATCTTGCCGAGGCGATCGCCAGCCACAATGCGGTGCCGCAGGGGCTCGCATCGTCGATCTTCACAACCGACATCCGCGAGGCCGAGACCTTCTTGTCCGCGGTCGGCTCGGATTGCGGCATCGCCAACGTCAATATCGGCCCGTCGGGCGCCGAAATCGGCGGCGCGTTCGGCGGCGAGAAGGAAACCGGCGGCGGCCGCGAATCCGGATCCGACGCCTGGCGCGGCTACATGCGGCGCGCCACCAACACCATCAACTATTCGCGCGAACTGCCATTGGCGCAGGGCGTCAAATTCGATGTCGGGTGACGCGAGGGATTGGAGCGGGCGAAGGGAATCGAACCCTCGTATGCAGCTTGGGAAGCTGCCGTTCTACCATTGAACTACGCCCGCGGATCTCGCTTTCCGCACCTGATTAGCCGAGACTGGGGCTTTCGCCAAGCCGCCTCTGGCGTTCTCCTTAACGGAAAACATCCAGATTCCGGGTGGGCTGCTTGGGGCGTTGCGCCGCGGCGGGCGCATCGCTAAGTCCTGGGGCATGATCCGAAGACCGCTGTTGCAGCGTGAGCGCATTGCCGTGAACGAGTTCCGCTGCACCGCGGTGCCCGGCGAGAAACCGTTTGCCGAACAATATGATGCGCATTCGATTTCCTATGTCCGCAAGGGCAGCTTCGGCTGCCATTGCCGGGGCCGTTTCCATGAGCTGGTGACCGGCGCGATCCTGGTCGGCCATCCCGGCGACGAATATACCTGCACCCATGACCATGTCGGCGGCGACGAATGCCTGTCGTTCTACCTGCATCCGGAGCTGGTGCAGGCGATCGGCGACAGCCGCGCCGTCTGGCAGATCGGATCGGTGCCGCCGCTGCCGGAATTGATGGTGCTGGGCGAGCTCGCGCAAACGGCAGCAGATGGCAACAGCGACATCGGCCTTGACGAGGCCGGCCATCTCTTGGCCAACCGCTTCGTCGAGGTGGTGTCGGGGCGCGCGGCGAAGCCGGTGACAGCCGCCTTGCGCGATCGGCGCCGCGCGGTCGAGGCCGCGCTGTGGATCGACGCGCATTCGCAGCAAGAAATCGGGCTGGATGATGCGGCGGATCAGGCCGGCATCAGCGCGTTCCATTTCCTCAGGCTGTTCTCGGACGTCCTCGGCGTGACGCCGCATCAATATCTCGTGCGCTCGCGGCTGCGCCACGCGGCGCGCCGCTTGGCCGATGACGACAGCTCGGTCACCGAGATCGCCTACGACGTCGGTTTCGGCGATCTCTCCAATTTCGTGCGCACGTTCCGCCGCGCCGCCGGCGTCTCGCCGCATGCGTTCCGAAAAGCGTCGCGCGGCGACCGCAAGATTTTCCAAGAACGGCTGGCGCTGCACTAGCTAGCCTCCTCCAGTCCAGCGCGTCATCAGGCGCGCTTAAAGCACTGGAGAACGATCATGTATGACCATATCGGACTGCGCGTCGGCGATCTCGACGCCAGCGTGCGTTTCTATACCGCGGCGCTTTCCCCGCTCGGCTATGTCCTGTGCTCGCGCGATGACAGTGGCGCCGGCTTCGGCCCGAAGGGCGAGCCGGCGCTGTGGCTGCATCTGCACAAGGGCAAGAGCAATGGCGGCGCCCATGTCGCATTCCGCGCGCCGGACCACGAGGCGATCAAGACATTCCATAGCGAAGGATTGAAAGCCGGCGGCCGCGACAATGGCGCAGCCGGCCATCGCAAGGATTACAGCCCGACCTATTACGCGGCGTTCCTGATCGACCCCGACGGCAACAATGTCGAGGCGGTGTGTGCGTAAGCAACCGCCATCTCCGCCGTCATTGCGAGCGGAGCGAAGCAATCCATGGTGCCACTTGCGGAGGCTTGGATTGCTTCGTCGCTTCGCTCCTCGCAATGACGAACTCCACATGCAAGAGGAATTCACCCCATGGCTTCCATCCGCAAGGAATTCATCATCGACGCGCATCCCGACCAGGTCTGGGATGCCTTACGCGATTTCGGCGCGCTGCATACGCGCCTGGTGCCGGGCTTCGTGCTCGACACCAAGCTCGACGGCGATGCCCGCATCGTCACCTTCTCCAACGGCACGGTCGCGCGTGAACTGTTCGTCGACTGCGACGACGCGCGGCGGCGGCTGGTCTATGCCGTCGTCAGCGAGCGGCTGAAGCAGCACAGCGCATCCATCCAGGTGTTCGCCGACGGCGACTCCCGCAGCCGCGTGACATGGATCGCCGATATGCTGCCGAACGAGATCGCGCCCTACATCTCCTCCCAGATGGATCTCGGCGTCAGTGCGATGCAGAACAAGCTCGGGCGAGAGGCGCCGTGATGAACCCGTGTCAGGACAGCGCGGGACTTACCTTCGCAATCGGCGCACGCTTCGGGCCCCAGCGCGTCAGCACCACGCTTAAGCATGAGAGCACGCCAAGCACGACCATCGAGGCGGCTGCGAGCATGAAGAAGTTCTGCGCGGTCGCCTCATGCGTCGAGAGCCACCAGCCGCCGGCGGCGATGAACAGCAGACGCGCGGTCTGCGCCAGCACCGGGCCCAGCACCTTTGCCGCGCCTTGCGAGGAGAAAAACATCGACATGGCCAACCCGATGAAAGCGTACATCGGCGCCGCCGTCGACAGATATTGATGGCTGGCCAGGCGCACGGCGGGATCACCCGTGAAGAGGTTGACCCAGAGGTCGGGGAAGATGGCGAGGAAGGTGCCGATCGCACCGACCGAGACGAACGACACCGTGCCCGCGGTCCAGGCGATCCGCCGCGCCCGCGCAATACGGTCGGCGCCGACCGCCATGCCAATCATCGGCACTGAGGCGATGCCGGTCGCGAACGCGAGCGACGTCAGCATGAATTCGAGCCGCGCGCCGATACCGTAGCCGGCCAGGATCGCGGTGCCGAAATTCGCCAGCATGTGGGTGAAGATGCTGATGGTCAAAACCGACTGCAGCGGCGAGAAGCAGGAGATGGCGCCGACCTTCAGGATGTCGATGAACATCGCCCACTGGATGCGCAATCCCCTGAGCTTCGGCACGACGCGGGCGCGGCCGGAGAACAGGTACCAGCCCATCACGGCAATGCTGATCGAATAGGCGATCAGCGAACCCGCCGCGACGCCGCGCATGCCAAATTGCGGGATGGGGCCGAGGCCGAGGCCCAGCGTGCCGCCCAGGATGATCTGCCACACGGCGGACGACAGGATCATGGTCGAGGGCAGCTTCATGTTGCCGGTGCCGCGCAACACGCCCGCCATGGTGTTCATCAGCCACGGCAGCACGGCGCCGCCGAAGAAGATCTGGCTGTAAGCAATCGCCTGCGCCAGCACGTTGCCGCGGCCGCCGAGCAATTCCAGAAGATGCGGCCCGAAGATCAGCATGCCCAGCATGAAGACCAGCCCGAAGCTGATGCCGATCAGAAGCGCATGCGCCGCAAGCGTGGAGGCGCGTTCGGTCTCGCCGGCGCCAAGTGCCCGCGCGATCGCGGAGGCCACGCCGCCACCCATGGCCCCGCCCGACATGGTCATGGTCAGGATCACGCAGGGAAACACCAGCGCCATCGCGGCCAGCGATTCCACGCCGAGCCGGCCGATATAGGAGGTCTCCGCGATCACCACGCAGGTGCCGGCCGAAAGCGCGATCACGTTGGGCCAGGCGAGCCACAACAGCGTGCGCAGGATCGGCCCGTCGAGCAGGCGGTTACGCGCCGGCGCCGTCACCGGCGGCGGCAGCGGGCGCTCTTCCTCGTCGACAGGTATTTCGGCAACCGCGATATCAGGCATTTCCACTCCGAAGCACGCGGTCTGGTTGCCGCGGCGCGGTGCTTCCCTACCACGGCCGCGATCAATCCCACGTGCGCCCGGCGCAGGGGCCCCCTGCACGATTGTAGGTGGGTAGCCTCCCGTCCCACCACACGAAATTCACGCCGAACGATAAGAACATTCGACCGCGCAACGGATTGTCCCTGCACCATCTTTAGGGAGCCCACCCATGCGCAGGAATCTGCTCGTGGCAATGTCGATCGGCGCGTTGGCGCTGTCGCTTTCCGCCTGCAATGACCCGGAGGACACCAAGACCGTCGCACAGAGCTACGGGGCCGCGCCGGCGCTGCCGCCGCCCGAACATTCGCTGATCCCGACCGTCGATATCGCCACGCCGAATCCGTGGCCCGCCGGCACCAAGCCGATGGCCGCCAACGGAATGGCCGTCAACGCCTTCGCGACCGGGCTCGATCATCCGCGCACGGTCTACGTATTGCCGAATGGCGATGTGCTGGTGGCCGAAAGCAACGCACCGCCGAAGCCGGACGACGGCAAGGGCATCAAGGGCTTCATCTACAAGCAGGCGCAGAAATGGGCCGGGGCCGGCGTGCCGAGCGCCAACCGCATCACGCTCCTGCGCGACGCCGACGGGGACGGTGTCGCCGAAACCCGCAGCATTTTCCTGAAAGACCTGAATTCGCCCTTCGGCATGCTGCTGGTCGGCAATGATTTCTATGTCGCCGACTCCGATGCGATCATGCGCTTCCCGTATCACGAGGGAGATACCAAGATAGACGCGGCCGGCGTGAAGCTCACCGAGCTCCCCGCTGGCACCATCAATCATCACTGGACCAAGGACCTGACCGCGAGCCCCGACGGCAGCAAGCTCTATGCGACCGTCGGCTCCAACAGCAATGTCGGCGAGAACGGCGTGGAGGCCGAGGCCAATCGCGCCGCCGTGCTCGAAGTCGATCGCCAGAGCGGCGAGTGGCGTGTGTTCGCCTCCGGTCTGCGCAACCCGAACGGCCCATCATGGAATCCGCAGACCGGCGAGCTCTGGGTCACCGTCAACGAGCGCGACGAGCTCGGTAACGATCTGGTGCCCGATTACATGACCTCGGTGAAGGATGGCGGCTTCTACGGCTGGCCCTACAGCTATTTCGGCCAGCATGTCGACAGCCGCGTCGATCCGCAGCGGCCGGACCTGGTCGCAAAGGCGATCGTGCCGGACTATGCGCTCGGCGCGCATACCGCCTCGCTCGGGCTCACATTTAACACTGGGAATCTTTTTCCGCAGGACATGGCCGGCGGCGCCTTCATCGGCCAGCACGGCTCGTGGAATCGCAAGCCGCGTTCCGGCTATAAGGTGATCTTCGTGCCATTCGCGAATGGCAAGCCCGCAGGGCCGCCGCGGGATATCCTGACCGGCTTCCTCAACGACAAGGGCGAGGCCCAGGGCCGTCCCGTCGGCGTCCGCATTGCCAAGGACGGCGCGCTCCTCGTCGCCGACGACATCGGCAACACGGTCTGGCGCGTGACGCCGGCGACGCATTCGGCGGCGAAATAGCGATCGGATCGATCAGAGCTTCGGTTCTGATTGAATCAGAACCGAAGCTCTGGATTCCTGTTTTGACGCGTTTTCTTCACGCGAACCGGTGTCCACTTCGCTCGAAAACGCTCTGGCCAAGGTTCCTACTGTGGCTTTGCTGCACGCGAACGCAAACATTGCCCGCGGCCGTCGCATCCTCGCCCAAATGGCTTCTCGGTCTCGCCACGAATTCGGTTCACGAAGCATCGACCATACTTGGGGAGATGGTTATGCGGGCGACCAGACTATCTGCGCCGGTGGTGTCCACCGACGCCACGGCAGAGATCGCGCGGCTCCAGAATGAGCTGACCGGCTTCAATGACCGTATCACCGAACTCGAAAGACAACATCCCGAGGCCTCGAAGCTGGAAGCGCTGAGGGCGAGCGCGTTGCTGCTGGCCCGGCAAATCGATGAGCTGCGCTGTTCGAGCTCGACCGACCTGACCGAGCTGCTCGCAAAGTAGGTCGCACCCCGAAAGAACGACGGGGACGATTGCCGGCGAATTAGCCAGGCGCGCTGGTCAAGGGCTTCCATGCGGCGAGCGCCGCGCGCGCAACGCGTTCAAGCTCTCGCCGCGTCGCGCCGTCGCGCGCCTGGATCGACATGCCCTGTTGCACGGTGACGTAGTATCGGGCGATCGCCGCGAGATCGGCGCTTGCCGATATCTCGCCTGATACCACGCCCTCCTGCAGGCGCTGCCGCAGATCCTCGACGTTTTTCGTGCGCATCGCCATCAGCTCGCGCCGCACCGTTTCGGACTGCTCGGTCGCATGCAGCGCCGATAGCACCACCAGGCACCCCGTCGGCCGGTTCCGTCGCGTGAACGCCCTCGCCGTCTGCATGAGATAGCTTTCCACCGCCTCAAAAGCAGTCGGCGCGCGGGCGATGCCATCCCAGATCTCAGGCCCCTCGGTGGCGCTATACAATTGCAGCGCTTGCCGGAACAGTTCTTCCTTGCAGCCGAAGGCCGCATAGAGACTCGGCGAAGCAATCCCCATCGCCGTGGTGAGATCGGTCATCGACGCCCCTTCATAGCCCTTGACCCAAAACACCTCCATGGCGCGCGCGAGCGCCGCATCCTTGTCGAAGCCCCTGGGGCGACCTCGTTCGACCATCCGTCCACCCGATTTCTGTGTTGTTCGATACATAATTAGCTTGACCGCCCGGCGCAACCAACCTATTTCTGTATCGGTCAACACAGAAATGGAGATGGAACATGAGCGCATTGCAGGGAAAGCGGGCGTTGGTGACGGGCGCGAGCCGCGGGATTGGCGCCGCGATCGCAAGGCGGCTCGCCGCCGATGGCGCGAACGTTGCGATCACCTATGAACGTTCGGCCGACAAGGCGCAGGCGGTAGTCGCCGAGATCGAGCGTTTGGGCCGGCGCGGATTTGCGATCAAGGCCGACAGCGCCAATGCCGCTGCGGTCAAGGCGGCCGTGGATCAAGCCGCCGAGGCGCTCGGCGGTCTCGATATCCTCGTCAACAATGCCGGCATCTTCAGGGGCGGACGGATCGACGAACTCAGCCTCGAAGACATCGATGCGACGCTCGCGGTCAACGTCCGCGCTGTGGTGGTCGGATCCCAGGCGGCGGCAGCGCACATGGGCGAAGGCGGCCGCATCATCTCGATCGGCAGCAATCTGGCGACCCAGGTGCCCGGTCCCGGCATGAGCCTATACTCCATGAGCAAATCCGCGCTGATCGCGTGGACAAAAGGCCTGGCGCGCGATCTCGGCGGCCGCGGCATCACGGTCAACATCGTGCATCCGGGCTCGACCGACACCGACATGAATCCCGCCGAAGGCGAGCAGGCGGCCGCCCAGCGGGCCCGGATGGCGATCCCCCGCTACGGCAAGGCAGAGGACGTCGCAGCGCTGGTCGCATTCGTCGCTGGGCCGGAGGGGCGCTCGATCAACGGCACCGAGCTTACCATCGACGGCGGCGCCAACGCGTAGGCGGCCACCCCGCATCGCCAGCGGGTGACTGCAACGGGCCCTGATCGTATTTGCAAGGGCACCAATTGAGGCAAACGCCGCCGGGAGACTGCATTTCGAACCCGGCGGCGGAGTTTTGTGAATTGCCGAACGCTCAGAGCGAGCTGATCGAAAGCTTCATAAAGGCGTCAAGCAACGACGGTATTTTGGTAGCCTCAAAATTGATTTCTTTTGCATATGGATGCTCGATGACCGACGAGAAAGTCGCCCGTCTGCGGGCCCATGACAGCAACATCAGCCGATACCGGCGGCTGCTGGGGACCAATCTTACGGATCTTGAACGTGGGTTTGTCGAAAGGCGGTTGAACGAGGAATGGTCGGCCGTGCAAAGCTTGGCCAATCCTCAAATTTCAAGTTGTCGCTTCGACTGGAGCGGCCCGCCAATGTGATCGCGGCGGACTCTCGCAGGGCTTCGCTTTCGCCAGCCCCGGCGTCCGCCAGTGCTGACGGAGTTCGCCAAATTCCCTGACGGTCGTTTCAAGATAGATTTTGTGCGGCTCTCCGGGCCCAAGGGAGCGCAGGTCGGCAGGCCCCCGTCCGATGCCGTCATAATCTATCGCGCGCATCGACGGGACTTGAGAAACTGCTGCTATAAAAGCATCGCTGCCGCCACGGCCCGGTGGTCCTTATTGTGCCGGAGGGGAGTCCATGAAGCTCATCTATGCTGGCCTACTGTTGGCCGCGGTATTCTGCCAATCTGGCGAGCGCTGCTATGCCCAGCAGGGCTCGTTGGGCCCCACCGATATAGACGGCTTCTATCAGCCTCCAGCGGAAGCCATCCCTTCTCTTCCGCAGCAACGGACGGCCCGCAAGCGGAAGGACGAAACGGCGCAAGGTTCGGCGTCAAAATCCACGAACTGGGAGGAAGAAGCAGCGCGCCAGCGGGCTGATGACGATCAGCTCAGGCGCAAACTGAATATCTGCCAGAACTGTGTTTCGCCGAACCAGAAAGGCAAGCCGGCAGGCTTTTAATCTGTGAAGCCCGTCCGACGTCGGTCCCCGGCCGCAACGGAAAGGGCCATGTCGCCGCTGGCGGCCAACCGGGCTAAAGTGCTCTGGTCAGCTTATCGCGAAGATGGGCATGCGCTCGCCGACACCGCGGAGCGTCATCACCTGAGGTTGGGGATCCACCCCGCGCGACGAAATGAGTCGGGCCGATTCCGGATCCTGCACCACCGCCTGGGTGGCGAAGATGCTGTCGCCTGTGGCCAAAGCCTGCACCCGCGATGCGATGTTCACCGTCTGGCCGAAGTAATCCTGCCGGTCGTTCAGGTTCACGGCAAGGCAGGGCCCCTCGTGAATCCCGATCTTCAGGATCAGTTCCTCCGCGCCCCGCCGGACATTCAGCGCTCGCATCGAATCGCGCATCTTGAGGGCGGCGGAGACGGCGCGGTGCGGCACCGGGAAGGTCGCCATTACGGCGTCACCGATGGTCTTGACCACGGCGCCGGATTCAGACGCCACGATTTCGTTCAGGATCTGGAAGTGCGAGCGCACCAGATCATAGGCGACGAGATCGCCGACCCGATCGTACAGGTCGGTCGACCCCTTCAGGTCCGTGAACAGGAAGGTCAGGCTCATGATCTTGAGCCGCTGTTCGACGTCGAGGGTCTCCGTCCGATAGAGGTCGCGGAATGTCTGGTTCGTCAGCAATCGCTTGGCGGTAAGGAAGGGGCGCCGGCCGCCGATCAGCCGCTCCAGCTCCGGGCCCGTCACATAGACGCCGACCAGAATCCGGCGCTCCGTTCGGTTATCCAGCAGAAGACGCAATGGACCCGGAGACAGGGTGATGCGGCTGAGGCCGGTAGGGGCGTTCATGAAGATCATCGAGAGCTCGCGGCGTTCCGCCGTCGGTTCGCCTGAGGTCTCGATCAAATGGGCACTATGGGTCACCGGGTCGAAGACGATCACGGGCTGCGCCGGAAGTTGCAGAGCCAGAATCATCCGTTCGCCGGCGTGCAGCTCGATCGTCTCCAACACAGCCTTACTGGCGAGCTCGGCGAACGCGTCCGGCCTGGGGGAGACGACCCCCGTCCCGAAAAAGACCTGCCGGTGATAGTCCCAGAAGCCGAGTTCGTCCGGAGAGTGGGCGGCGATGCGGCGAATCCGTGGGCTGACCGTGAAGCTGACCTCCACCGTTTCGTCCAGCACCGGCTCGCTCGCCACCCCGCAGAAAGCGCAATGGTAGTCCTCCTTCTGCACGCTCCGCAACGTGGCGTTGGCACCGAGGATGCCGCCGCAGCTCGGACATAGAATGTTCCAGGACATCTCGAACAGCCCAAGCCGCGATGCGTGCAGAAGGGCCGCGATGACCTTTTCCTCGTCCAGGCCGCTGCCGGCAGCGAAGGCCACGGCATTGAGCCGGGCGAGTTCCTCGTCACGTCCGTTCTGGACGAGATTATCGACGGCATCGACCACGACCGGGTCGGCCGAGCGGCGCAAGGCGTCGAACAGGGTGTCGCTATCCTGCATGTGCCGAGCATACCTCAAATGTCCGGCGACGACATCCGGCCGCTAGGGTCGAAGTGCGTCGATAGCGTGGGCTATGAGAATACCGACGCTCAATATAATCAGACATGAAATTACTGCATCAAACATGCCTTTAGGGGGTGATCTCGTCCCTGATCAGTCAAAAGGATTCGACCGCAGGGGAACATTTCCGGCACTGTCGATGCGTCGAGGCCACAACCCCGCGTCATGTGAGACCAAGCGAGCGCTACGCGGCCTCGAACACGATCAAAATTGTCGTTTCCCCTTCCGAAGGGTGGCGGCTACGACCGCGGTCGACAGGTTCTGATGGCTGACGGCGCCAAAGGCGCTCACCCGGAGAGCAATAGGTCAGTGCAATGGCAACAAGTCCATTGAAGGCGAGCCAAGCCGCAATGACCCCGAAACAGGTTACAGTGTAGTCCACCGACCACCCATCAAGCCGTCGCCCCCTGAGATAGGCCACAACGTCTTTGTGTCGTTATGGTGGTCACAAGGAATGTAATCTGTGATTCAGGCTAACCGTACCAAATGAGCAACAGGAGATTTCGCGATCACACCCTGAAATGCTTCGAGAGCTTCAGGCCCTGGGCCTGGTAGTTCGAGCCGATGCGCTGGCCGTACATCGCATCAGGCCGGGCCAGCATCTTCTCATAGACCAGGCGGCCGACGATTTGGCCGTGCTCGAGGATGAACGGCACCTCGCGCGAGCGCACTTCCAGCACGGCGCGGGCGCCCTGCCCGCCGGCGCCGGCATAGCCGAAGCCGGGATCGAAGAAGCCGGCATAGTGCACGCGGAATTCACCGACCAAGGGATCGAACGGCACCATCTCGGCGGCGTAGTCCGGCGGTACCTGCACGGCTTCCTTCGAGGCGAGGATATAGAACTCGCCGGGATCGAGGATCAGGCTGCCGTCGGGGCGCGCGCGGATCGGCTCCCAGAAATCATCGACCGGATAACCGCCGCGGCGATCGACATCGACCACGCCGGTATGGCGCTTGGCGCGATAGCCGACGAAGCCGCCGGAATTCTCGCCCGAGAGATCAACCGAAACCGCGACGCCATTGGTGAGATCGGCATCGTCGATATCGACCAGGCGTTCGGCGTCATGTAGCGCATCGAGCTCGTTGGCGCTGAGGATGGCATCGCCGGTGCGGAAGCGCACCTGGGACAGCCGCGAGCCCTCGCGCACCAGGATCGGAAACGTCTTGGGGCTGATCTCGGCATAGAGCGGGCCGTGATAGCCGGCCCCGATCATGTCGAAACGGCGCGTGCCGTCGGCGATCACGCGGGTGAAGACATCGAGCCGCCCGGTCGAACTCTTCGGGTTCGCAGCTGCGACGATCTCCGGGGGCAGCGCGAGGCTCTCGAGCAGCGGCACGATGTAGACGCAATTGGTCTCCAGCACCGCGTCGTCGGCGAGATCGATCTCGTGCAACTTGAGCTCGTCGATGCGCTCGGCAACGGTGGCGTCGGGACCGGGCAGAAAGCTCGCGCGCACGCGATAGGCGATGTCGCCGAGGCGAAGATCGAGGCTCGCGGGCTGGATCTGGCTCTCCACAAAGGGATAGACCGGCAGGATCAGGCCCGCGTCCGCCATCGCCGCGATCATGCGGTCGGGCAGGATCCCATTGGCATCGTCTTGCAGTACGAACGACACAGACGCGGTCCCTCAAGACGGCTTAGAGCCATAAAAGGCCCAAAAAATGGATTTTATCGGTTAGCCGATGCCCGCCTTGACGGAAAGGGCGGGAACGAATATCAGCATGACTTATCCCGTGGTGATTTGAGCCGGCCGGCTTGCAGCCACGTTAAATAAGTCGCTAAACAGGCCGGGGACCTCAGCGATCCCGGCCCTTCAGGCCGGTTTTTTTGTGACCATTTTCCCAAGGACGAAAATGGTCACGTTGGAGGTCCTAATGTCTGCAGCTACACGCTACCGCCCCGAAACCCGGCTGGTTCATTCCGGAACGCTACGCTCACAATTTGGCGAGACGTCCGAAGCAATATTCCTGACCCAAGGGTTCGTCTACGCCACGGCCGAGGAATGCGAGGCGCGATTCAAGGGCGAGGATCCCGGCTTCCTCTATTCGCGTTTCTCCAACCCCGACGTCTCGATGTTCGAGCGCCGCATGATCGAGCTCGAGGGCGCGGAAGCTGCGCGCGCGACCGCGACCGGCATGGCGGCGGTGACGACTGCGATCCTCGCGCCGCTGAAGGCCGGCGATCACGTGGTGGCCTCAAAAGCGATGTTCGGCTCATGCCGCTACGTCGTGGAGGAACTCTTGCCGCGCTACGGCATCCAGTCGACGCTGGTCGACGGGCTCGACCTCGACCAGTGGAAAAAGGCGATCCGGCCGAACACCAAGACCTGCTTCCTCGAGAGCCCGACCAATCCGACGCTCGACGTGCTCGACATCGGCGCGATTGCCGAGATCGCGCATCAGGGCGGCGCACGGCTGATCGTCGACAATGTGTTCGCCACTCCGATCTGGCAGAGCCCGCTGTCGCTCGGCGCCGACGTCGTGGTCTATTCCGCGACCAAGCATATCGACGGCCAGGGACGGTGCCTCGGCGGCATCATCCTCTCCTCCGAGGCGTTCATCACCGAGCATATCCATAACTTCCTGCGCCAGACCGGGCCGTCGATGTCGCCGTTCAATGCGTGGATACTGCTGAAGGGGCTGGAGACCTTGGCGGTGCGCGTCCGGGCGCAGACCGAGACGGCCGCGAAGATCGCGGATGCGCTCGCAAGCCATCCGAAGATCACGCGGCTGATCTATCCCGGCCGCGCCGATCATCCGCAGGCGGCGACCGTGAAGAAGCAGATGCGTTCCGGATCGACCCTGATCGGGTTCGAGGTGAAGGGCGGCAAGGCCGGCGCATTCCGCTGCCTCAACGGGCTCAAGATCTCGCGCATCTCCAACAATCTCGGCGATGCCAAGAGCCTCGTCACCCACCCCGCCACCACGACGCATCAGCGCCTGGGGCCGGACGCGCGCGCCGAGCTCGGCATCAGCGAAGGTTTTATTCGTTTCTCCGCCGGCCTCGAGCACGCCGACGATTTGATCGAGGATTTTGCCCAGGCGCTGGAGGCGGTGTGATTCAGGCGAATGGCGCGTGGCGAGTAGGGTCAGCCCTATTCGCCACTCTCCATTCGCTTTCAGCCTTACATCGGCCGATACGTCCGCACATCCGCCGGCACGTTGACGCCGAGCTTGATCTGACCGACCGACTTGATGATGTCGTCGCCGAGCAACTGGGCGAAACAGGCATAGCCCCAATCGTTCATGTGCAGGCCGTCGGCGATCACGAAGCTGTCGATCGGGATCGACTGTTTCTCGTGCCAGTCGCGCATCACTTCAAAACGCGGGAAGATGCTGACATGGCGGAGCTCGGCGATGTGGTTGAGCAGCCGGATCATCTTGTTGGCGCTAGCGGCGCGCTCGGTGACGCGCGGCGAATATTGGGGATCGACCAGCACGACGTCGGCGCCGGCCGACTGGATGCGCGTCACGCCATCCTCGACCATTTTTTCGGTCTCGCCGGGGTCGAGATTGCGCAGCACGGCATTGGTGCCGACTTGCCAGATCACGAGGTCCGGGTGGGCGTCGATCACCTCGGTCTGCAGCCGCTGCATCATCTCCGGCGCGTCCTCGCCGCCCCGGCCGCGATTGACGACGCGGATGTCGGCGCCGGGATACTGCCGGTGCAGTTGCGCCGCGAGCCGGTTTGGATAGGTGAATTCCGGCGCCGAAGAACCATAGCCCTGGGTCGAGGACGAGCCGAAGGCGATGATGGTGACCGGCTGGCCCGCGGCAAGCTTGCTCGCGACATGGGGCAGCGAGCCCATCGTTTTCGAGACGCCCTTCGGCGGCAGGCAGGGCACGCGACGGAAGATGTCGCTGGCCGACTTCGCGACCTCCTTCACCTTGTCGATCGCCTTTCCGGCGATGCCCTTCTGGGCATCAGCCTCGGCGGCGCCCGCAGTACCGGACGAAATGGCCGGCGTGGATGGTCCCGATTTGTCGGATGGGGGGTGGGATTTCGCGCCGTCAGTAAGCGCGGCATGCTGGTCGCCTTGCGCAACTTGCGCGTGCAGCGGCGAGGTCACGAGCACGGACGCCGTGACGGCGGCGGCCGCCACCAGCCATGTGCTTCGACAAAAAGGGCGGTAGGTCCTCATTAACGCTGGTTCCCTTTAGTTCTGCTGCGCCGGTCCGAGGTGGGCCGCGTCGATCACGAATTTCGACAGCGCACGGCCGAGACAGGCATGCACCCGCTTGGCCAATTCCACGCCGTGGGCGGAGCTGAACAGGTCGAAATCACCAGCATCGTTCCAGTGATGCATGATGGCGAAACGATCAAACAGCGGGACATCATGTTCGTGCGCCGACACCCGCATATTATCTAGGTATGGTGATCCGGAAATCATGCTTTCGGTGCGGGGGCTGTACTGAAGATTGACCAGGACCACGTCGGTTCCCGCCTGTTGCAATGCACCAATTCCCGCATCCAGAGCGCTGCGAAAGTCGTCGGGATCGGTAGCTCGGATGGCATCGACGGTTCCCGTCTGCCAGATCACCAAAGTAGGCCTTTTTGCTTCCACCAGCTTAACGAGGGTGTCGGCTGTATCCCCCGTGGTTTTGGCGCCCTGCAGTTCTACGGACAGGTTAACGGTCGTGCTGGGCAGGCTTTCCTTCAGCGCAGCCTGCAACTTTGCCGGGTACGCGCTGGCCTCGGAAGAGGGAATCGTGGAGGAGCGGCTGCCGACCACCAGCACGTTCAGGGGCTGGCCGCTTCGCACCGCCTCGGCGACCTTGCGCAACGAGCTTTCGGTGGCCAGCAGATTGGCCGGGACGTCGCAGATCTGCTCGGGATCGCCGGCGCGTGCCGGGGCCGCCGACAGATAAACGGCCAGCAATGTCAGGCCTAGCATAGTCCATAAGCCGGACTTCATACCGCCCCTCCCGCCAGGTCGGCATTGCCGCCGGCGCTCTTGTATCGCGCGGCACCTTTGTCGGCGGAGTGTTTGTACCACGAAATCACCCACGCCATGGCGCACATGATGACAATCCCGGTGACGCTGACCAGGAAGTGCATTCCGGCGCCGCCGGACACCTCGGCCAAGATGAAATGCCCGGCAAATGCCAGGAACACACCAAGGCAGAATATCTCAAGGGAGTGCTGGCCGCAGAGGATCAAAGGTCGCAGCCAGGGCGATTTCAGGCCCGGCCAATCCCGGGGCAGGACGCGGACGGTGATGGCCGCCAGCGCCAGGAAATGGGCAAAGCGCAACACGTCCAGATCGGTCTTGTTGATCGGATACATCCACTGCTCGATGCGGCGCGGCACGATGTGGCCGAGCTGCGGCAGATACCAGGACAGCGTGACCAGGAACGCCGCGAAAAGATAGACAATGCAGATCCAGAGCGTGATCGGGGAGGCCAGGATGCGCGACATCCTTCTTGCGCCGCCGAGCGCGCACCAGGCGCCGAACACGAACAATAATTGCCAGGCGAACGGATTGAACGCCCAGACGCCGTTCGGATAGGCGCTGAGATAGAGGTCGAAATGCCAGGTCAGGACGTAGAGGCCAGCCGAGAGCGCCAGCGTCACGTCGGTGCGCCATTTCATCAGCCACAGGATCAAGGGCAGGAACAGCATCAGCACGATGTAGAGCGGCAGCACGTCCATGTTGACGGGACGGAAGCGCAACAGCAGCGCCTGGACGATGGTGACATCAGGCTGCTTGAGGAAATCCATGATCCCCATCTCTTCGGTGTAGAGCGGGTTCTCGAAGCGGGTGGCGACGTAGGAGATTTCCGCAAGAAAGATCGTGAACAGGAACACGTGGGCGACATAAATCTGCCAGACGCGGCGCAGGATGCGCGCGGTCGCCACCACGAAGCCGGCCTGAAGCATCGCACGGCCATAGACGAAGGCCGCGGTGTAGCCGGAGATGAAGATGAAAATCTCGGTCGCGTCGGAGAAGCCGTAATTGCGGATCGTGAGCCAGGTCAGAATGTTCGTCGGCAAATGGTCGATGAAGATCAGCCACAGCGCGAGGCCGCGGAACAAATCCAGCCGCAATTCGCGCTCGGAGGTTGCGGGCATCGTGATCGCGGGCGCGGCGGCGACCGCTGCGCTCGCGTCCTTGGCGTCGGCAAGCTGCGTTCCGGAAATTGGATCGGCAATCGACGTCATCGGGCACCATGACCGTGCGAAGTTTTGCGCCGCCCCGACTCAAAAGGATAATATCCGCCCGCCACTTGCGGACAAGATACGGGATTGACGCGGATCCTCGCGCCTTTAGAGCGGAACTATGGTCAAACGGGGATGAAAAACAGAAACCGCCCAACTTCGTCACCAAGTGCGACGATTGGTTCCGACGGACTTATTGGCTATGATGCGAGTTGAGGAGACCGGAAAAGTGTACCGCGCCGTCACCCGCGACATCGAAGTCACCGTCGAGCCGAACTTCCTGCCGGAACGTTCGTCGACTGAAAACCGGCAATATTTCTGGTCCTACACCATCGTCATCACCAATTCTGGCACCGAGACGGTGCAACTGCGCACCCGATACTGGCTCATCACCGACGCCACCGGCCGCCAGCAGGAAGTGCGCGGCGAGGGCGTGGTCGGCGAACAGCCGGTGCTCGCGCCGGGCGAGCGCTTCGAATACACTTCGGGCGTGCCGCTGCCGACCGAATCCGGCTTCATGAGCGGCCGCTACCAGATGGTGAGCGAAAGCGGCGAACGGTTCGAGATCGACGTGCCGACATTTTCGCTCGACAGCCCGGACGGGAAGAGGGTGTTGAATTGACGAGCGCTCGCGCTCGTCATCATCGGGCTTGACCCGGTGATCCATCTCTTCGACAGAATTTTTCAGGCGAGATGGATGGCCGGGTCAAGCCCGGCCATGACACGCGGAGTTTAGCGCCCTACTCCACCCCGGCCTCTTCCGGCGTGAATTCGTACACCGACGAGCAGAACTCGCAGGTGACGACGACCTTGCCGTCCTTCACCATGTCGGCGCGGTCCTTCGCCGTAAAGCTTTTCAGCATCGAGGACACCGCCTCGCGCGAGCAGGAGCATTGCGCGCGCAGCGGCAGAGGCGTGAACACGCGCACGCCGCGCTCGTGGAACAGGCGGTACAATAGCCGCTCGCCCGACAGATCCGGATCGAGCAGTTCGACGTCCTCGACCGTTCCGATCAGCGACTGCCCCTCGACCCAGGCATCGTCTTCCGGAACCTCATGGGCGGCCGTTCCTTCGGGCGCATCGCCGGGGTGCAGATCGGCCTGCCGCGCGCGCTCCGGCGCCTTCGGCAGGAACTGCAGCAGCATGCCGCCGGCGCGCCAGCGAACCTTGCCGCCGTCGCCGCCGCGCCATTCCTCGCCGACTGCAAGGCGCACGCGCGTCGGGATCTGCTCCGAGCGCAGGAAATACTCATGCGCTGCGTCCTCGAGGCTGCCGCCATGGAGCGCGACCAGGCCCTGATAGCGGCTCATGTCCGGCCCCTGGTCGATGGTCATCGCGAGATGGCCCTTGCCGAGCAGCGCGCCGGAGTCGAGCCCGTCCTGCAATCGCGTCGCATCGTAGCGCGCATAGGCGCGCAGCCGATCGGGCGCCTTGAAATCGACGATCAGGAACGAGACCGGGCCGTCGGTCCGGGTCTGCAGGATGAAACGGCCGTCGAACTTCAGGGATGAACCGAGCAGCGTCGTCAGCACGATCGCCTCGCCGAGCAATTTGCCGACCGCAGGCGGATAATCATGCTTGTGCAGGATGTCGTCGAGGGCGGGACCGAGCCGCGTCAGCCGCCCACGCAGATCGAGTGCATCGACCTCGAATGGCAGCACCGCGTCGTCGACCGGCACGGCCGATGGCGCCCGGGTCGGTGTTTCCGTGATCTTGATGTCGGGGGATTGTGAAACCATGGCGCTCTATCTGGGGTCTTGAGAGGCGAAACGAAAGGGGTTCACATCTATCGTTGTTAGCCGTCATCCCTGCGAAAGCAGGGATCCATAACCACCGATGTGAGCATTGTGAAAAGCTGGGGCCGCAGCTTGATGCAACAACTCACATCGGTGGTTATGGATCCCGGCTCGCGCTTCGCTTGGCCGGGACGACAGCTATCTTGGCGGCGCGCTTACGCGACCGCGTCAAAACACCAGGCCAGAATGCCCTTTTGCGCATGCAGGCGGTTCTCGGCCTCGTCGAACACCACCGATTGCGGACCGTCGATCACCTCGTCGGTGACTTCCTCGCCGCGATGCGCCGGCAGGCAATGCATGAACAAAGCATCGGGCTTCGCCAGCGACATCAGCTTGGCATTGACCTGATAGGGTCGGAGCAGATTGTGCCGGTGCTCGCCGTCCTTGTCGCCCATCGACACCCAGGTGTCGGTGACGACGCAGTCGGCGCCGCGCACGGCCTCCTCTGGGTCGTTGCCGAGCACGATCGGCGCCTGGGTCGCCTTGATCCAGTCGCGCATCGCCTTGTTCGGCGCGAGCTGCGGCGGCGTCGCGATATTGAGGGCGAACTTGAAACGCTCGGCGGCATGCGCCCATGACGCCAGCACGTTGTTGTCGTCACCGGTCCACGCCACGGTCTTGCCCTCGATCGAACCGCGACGCTCCTCGAACGTCATCAGGTCGGCCATCACCTGGCAGGGATGCGAGCGGCGCGTCAGCCCGTTGATCACGGGGACGGTGGCATGCGCGGCGAGCTCCAAGAGCGCATCGTGGTTGAGGATGCGGATCATGATCGCATCGACATAGCGCGACAGCACGCGCGCAGTGTCGGCGATGGTCTCGCCACGGCCGAGCTGCATCTCGGCGCCGGTGAGCATGATCGATTCACCGCCAAGCTGGCGCATGCCGACGTCGAACGACACTCGCGTGCGGGTCGAAGGACGCTCGAAGATCATCGCCAGCGTCTTGCCTTCGAGCGGCTTCGTGGCCCGCTCATGCGCCTTCAGTCTCGCCTTCATGGCGGCGCCGGCGGCCAGCATGGCGCGCAGCTCGTTGAGCGACATTTCGTTGATGTCGAGGAAGTGACGGGGCGCCTTGCTCATCATCCCGCTGCCTTCTTCGACGGTCCGCTTGAGAGCGCGGTGCAGGCGCGCTCCAGACAACCGATGGCGTGCTCGATCTCGGCCTCGCTGACGATCAGCGGCGCGAGGAATCGCACCACATTATCGCCGGCGCCGACTGTGAGCAGCTTCTGCTCGCGCAGGGCGTTGACGAGGTCGCCCGAGGGCACCACGGCCTTGACGCCGATCAGAAGCCCCTCGCCGCGCACGTCGGCGAGAATGGACGGATAGCGGTCAACCGCGGAGGCGAGCTTCTGCTTGAGCAGGAGCGACATCTTCTGCACGTGATCGAAGAAGCCGGGCTTCAGCATCACATCGAGCACGGCGCCGGCGGCCGCGACCGCGAGCGGATTGCCGCCGAAGGTCGAGCCATGCGAACCCGGCGTCATGCCGGACGCAGCTTCCGCGGTCGCAAGGAAGGCGCCGATCGGAAAGCCGCCGCCGAGCGCCTTGGCCAGCGACATCACGTCAGGGGTGACCCCGATGCGCTTGTAGGCGAAGAGATCGCCGGTGCGGCCCATGCCGGTCTGCACCTCGTCGAACGCGAGCAATAGGCCATGCTCGTCGCAGAGCTGGCGCAGCGCCTTGAAGAAGGCCGGCGGCGCGGAGCGCACGCCGCCTTCGCCCTGCACCGGCTCGATCAGGATGCCTGCGGTCTCTGGACCGATCGCGCGTTTCACCGCTTCGATATCGCCATGCGGCACCTGATCAAAGCCGTCCATCGGCGCGCCGAAGCCCTCGAGATATTTAGCGGCGCCGGTCGCGGCGAGTGTCGCGAGCGTGCGGCCATGGAAGGCGCCTTCGAAGGTGATGATGCGGTAGCGCTCCGGATGCCCCTTCGAGAAGTGATAGTGACGCACGACCTTGATCACGCCCTCCATCGCTTCCGCGCCGGAATTGCAGAAGAACACCAAGTCCGCAAAACTCTGCTCGCACAGCCGCGCGGCAAGCTTCTCGCCGTCCGGGCTCTTGAACAGGTTCGACATGTGCCAGAGCTTCGTCGCCTGTTCCTGCAGCGCCTTCACCAGATGCGGATGGGCATGGCCGAGCGCGTTCACCGCGACGCCGGAGGTGAAGTCGAGATAACGCTCGCCTTTGGTCGAGATCAGCCAACAGCCTTCGCCGCGTTCGAAGCCGAGATCGGCCCTGGCAAAAACGGGAAGCAGATGCGACGTGGCGCGGTCGGTCATGGCGATCACTGAAGGGTTCAGACAAGCCTTTCAGACAAGCCCCGGCGGCGTGCAGCGATGCAGACACGCGGCTGGAGCTCATCCAGCGAAAACAAAACGTGCCGCCTTTGCAGGGCGGCACGTGAAGGCATTCTATGCGCGCGGCGGGTGCTGTCAATCGCCACGAAGCCGCCAGGCTGCGCTGCAAAGTGCCGGTAATCCGCAGTTTTCCGGTGTGGTGGAAAAGCCCGATTGCAATCCCTAAATGTCGGAACATGTGGACGCATAGGCGCGGACTCTTGCGCCAGAGTCACGCCATATTGTAGCGTCTAGCCTGTCGGGTACGACATCTCGTGCGGCAGTTTTGATCCCTTAGAGTCCTTTGTGTGCGGCGTACACGTTCGGGTGCGGTTTTCGTGCCCGGCGAGCCTTAAGGGATTCTGCCCGCAGGGATTTTTGAGATTAGGCATCGCAGCGCTGTCCCAGGATCGGCCGGCGCAACGCGAAGGGAAAGATGCGATGACGGTATTGACCTGGTCCGACGAACGCGTCGAGCAGTTGAAAAAGCTCTGGGAAGGTGGCCTCTCGGCCAGCCAGATCGCTGCGGAACTGGGCAACGTGACCCGCAATGCGGTGATCGGCAAGGTGCACCGGCTCGGCCTCTCGGGCCGCGCCAAGAGTCCTGCTGCAGCCGCGCCGCGGCAGCGCAAGGCGCGTCCCGCACAGCCGATGATGCGCGTGGCGCGTCCGGTCTCCCGCGGCAACACCGCGCTCGCCCACGCCTTCGAGGTGGAGGTGGAAGCGGACCCTATCGCCTACGACAATGTGGTGCCGATGAGCCAGCGGCTGTCGCTGCTCGAATTGAACGAGGCCACCTGCCACTGGCCGGTCGGCGATCCCTCGAGCCCGGAATTCTTCTTCTGCGGCGGCAAGGCGCTTCCCGGCCTGCCCTATTGCGCGCACCACTCCCGCATCGCCTACCAGCCGGCGGCTGACCGCCGCCGTCCGACGGTCAAGCCGTCACAAGGCAAGTAAGCCGACGACAGATCGTAGCCTGGGTGGAGCGCAGCGCAACCCGGGAACGCTGTATCGGCGGGTCCAAATTTCCCCGGGGTTACGCTTCGCTGCACCCGGGCTACGGATTGAGGTCGCCGGTTTACGACTGCTCGGCCTTCGCGAAGCGATCATCGAGCGCGTAGCCCGCGCCGCGGACGGTACGGATCGGGTCCTGCTCGCGGCCGGGATTGAGCAATTTGCGCAGGCGGCCGATGTGAACGTCGACGGTGCGCTCGTCGATATAGATGTCGCGGCCCCAAACGCTGTCGAGCAGCTGCTCGCGGCTGAACACGCGGCCGGGATGCTCCAGGAAGAACTCCAGCAGGCGATATTCGGTCGGGCCGAGATCGATCGGGCGGCCCGAGCGCGCGACGCGGCGCTTCTCGCGGTCGAGTTCGATGTCGCCATAGGTGAGCACGGTGGCGAGCCGCTCCGGGCTTGCCCGGCGCAACAGGCCCTTCACCCGCGCGAGCAGTTCAGGCACCGAGAACGGCTTGACGATGTAGTCGTCGGCACCGGTCGCCAGCCCCCTCACGCGCTCGCTTTCCTCGCCGCGCGCGGTCAGCATGATGATCGGGAGCTGCTTGGTCTCCGGCCGCGCCCGCAGACGGCGGCACAGCTCGATGCCGGAGAGTCCCGGCAGCATCCAGTCGAGCACGACAAGGTCGGGAATACGTTCCTTGAGCCTTGTGTCCGCATCGTCTCCACGGGCGACCGTTTCGACATCATAGCCTTCTGCATCGAGATTGTAGCGCAACAGCGTCGTCAGCGCTTCTTCGTCTTCGACCACCAGAATGCGTGCGCTCATCGGCTTGGCTTCTCCTATAGCGGGATGACTCTCTGCTTGAATCGTCATCCCACTCTTCCTTTGATGTTTGAGCAGGATCTTGGCTGAAAGCCGGCGTCGACTTTCCGGATGTTGCTCTAGTTGCCCGGAACGGTCGTGGCGAACGTCGTCATATCCCCCTTCGGCCGCTTGTCGGTGATCTGCTGACCCTCGATCATGTAGAAGACCGTTTCCGCGATGTTGGTGGCGTGGTCGCCGATCCGCTCGATATTCTTGGCGCAGAACATCAGGTGGATGCAGAACGAGATGTTGCGCGGATCTTCCATCATGTAGGTGAGGAGCTCGCGGAACAGCGAGGTGCAGATCGCGTCCACCTCCTCGTCGCTCTTCCAGACGTTCATCGCCGCCGGCAGATCGTGCGCGGCATAGGCGTCGAGCACGGACTTGACCTGCGACAGCACGAGGTCGGTCATGTGCTCCAGGCCGCGGATCAGCTTCAGCGGCTGGAAGTCGTTCTCCAGCGCGGCGACGCGCTTGCCCATGTTCTTGGCGAGGTCGCCGATCCGCTCGAGGTCGGTCGCCACCCGCATCGCGCCGACGATCTCGCGCAGGTCGACAGCCATCGGCTGGCGGCGGGCGATCGTCAGCACGGCGCGCTCCTCGATCACGCGCTGCAGGCTGTCGATCTCGATGTCGGAAGCGACGACACGCTTGCCGAGCGCGACGTCGCGGCGGATCAGCGCATCGACGGATTCGGTGATCATCCGTTCGACCAGCCCGCCCATCTCTGCGACCAGACGGGTCAGTTCCTGAAGATCGCTGTCGAATGCCTTGGCGGTATGTTCAGAAGCCATGATGTCCCTCCTCAACCAAACCGGCCGGTGATGTAGTCCTGGGTGCGTCGATCGCTCGGCGAGGTGAAGATCTTGCTGGTGTCGTCGAACTCGATCAGTTCGCCCAGATACATGAACGCGGTCTTGTCGGAGACGCGCGCCGCCTGCTGCATGTTATGCGTGACGATCGCGATCGTGTAGTCCTCCGACAATTCCTGGATCAGCTCCTCGACCTTGGCGGTCGAGATCGGATCGAGCGCCGAGCAGGGCTCGTCGAACAGGATAACTTCGGGCCGCACCGCAACCGTGCGGGCGATGCAGAGGCGCTGCTGCTGGCCGCCGGAGAGGCTCAGGCCGGAGGCGTTGAGCTTGTCCTTGACCTCGTTCCACAGCGCGCCGCCGCGCAGCGCTTTCTCGACGCGGCCGTCCATTTCAGATTTCGAGATCTTCTCGTAAAGGCGGATGCCGAAGGCGATGTTCTCATAGATCGTCATCGGGAACGGCGTCGGCTTCTGGAACACCATTCCGATCCGCGCCCGCAGCAGGTTGAGGTCGAGCTTGGGGTCGAGGATGTTGGTCTGGTCCAGCATCAACTGGCCGGTGGCGCGCTGGCCGGGATACAGGTCGTACATCCGGTTGAAGATCCGGAGCAGGGTCGACTTGCCGCAGCCGGACGGGCCGATAAAGGCGGTGACGCGGTTGGTGCCGAGCGTCAGGTTGATGTTCTTCAACGCATGGTGCTCGCCGTAATAGAAGTTGAGGCTGCGTGCAGTCACCTTTGGCGCCGCTTCCGGCAGCGACTTCTGGGGAATGGCCGCGCTCGGGCTGGTCGTCGATACGGACAGATCGGTCATTTTGCGCTCCTTTCGGCGCCGAGAATGCGCGCGCCGATGTTGAGCGCGAGCACGGTCAAGGTGATAAGCAAGGCCCCGCTCCAGGCGAGCTCCTTCCAATAGGCGTAGGGGCTCTGCACGAAGTTGTTGATGGTCACCGGCAGGTTCGCCATCGTCTTGGTCAGGTTCAGGCTGAAGAACTGATTGGACAGCGCGGTGAACAGCAGCGGCGCGGTCTCACCGGCGACGCGGGCGGTCGCCAGCAGCACGCCCGTGATCAGGCCGGAGCGCGCCGCGCGATAGGCAATCCGCTTGATCACCAGCGAGCGCGGAAGGCCAAGCGCGGAGGCCGCCTCCCGCAGCGGGTTGGGGACGAGCAGCAGCATGTCCTCGGTAGTGCGGAGCACAACCGGGATGACGATCACCGCCAGCGCCAGACAGCCGGCCAGCGCGGAGAAGCCGCCCATCGGCACGACGACCGCGCCATAGATGAACAGGCCGATGATGATCGACGGCGCGCTCAAGAGGATGTCGTTGATGAAGCGGATCACCGAGGTGAGCCGGTCATGCTTGCCGTATTCGGCCAGATAGGTGCCCGCGAACAGGCCGAGCGGCGCGCCGATGCCGACACCGATCACGGTCATGATCACCGAGCCGACGATCGCGTTCAACAGACCGCCATCGGTGGAGCCGGGCGGCGGCGTGTTCTTGGTGAAGACGTCGAGGCTGAGGCCGGCGAGACCGTTGTAGAACAGCGTGAACAGGATCAGCGCCAGCCAGGTCACCCCGAACGCGGCAGCGGCGATGCAAAGCCCGCGGATGATGATGTCGTTGCGGCGGCGTGCTTTGTAAATCGGGTTCATGTCAGTTCCCCGCCTTCCTTTCCAGACGCATCAGCATCAGTCGCGCGCAAGCGAGAACGATGAATGTCAGCACGAACAGCAAGAGGCCGAGCAGGATCAGGCCCGACTGGTGCAATCCGTCACTCTCGGCGAATTCGCTGGCGATCGCCGCCGAGATCGTCGTGCCCGGCGCGAAGATCGAGGAGGAGATGCGGAACGAATTGCCGATGATGAAGGTCACGGCCATGGTTTCGCCGAGGGCGCGGCCGAGCGCCAGCATGATGCCGCCGATCACGCCGACGCGGGTATAGGGGATCACGACGTTGCGGACGACTTCCCAGGTGGTGCAGCCGACCCCGTAGGCCGCCTCCTTGAGGACCGGCGGCACCGTCTTGAACACGTCGACCGAGATCGCCGTGATGAAGGGCAGCACCATGATCGCCAGGATCAGCGCGGCGTTGAACAGGCTGAGATAGGATGGCGGGCCTGCGAATATCGCACCCAGCACCGGCACGCCGTCGAACACGCGGATCATGAACGGCTGGAACGTGTTGGCGAGGAACGGGCCCAGCACGAAGAAGCCCCACATGCCGTAGATGATCGAGGGGATGCCGGCGAGCAGTTCGATCGCGATGCCGATCGGGCGGCGCAGCCATTGTGGGCAGAGCTCGGTGAGGAAGATCGCAATGCCGATGCCAACTGGAATGGCAATCATCATCGCGATGACAGAGGTGATCAGCGTGCCGTAGATCGGCCCGAGCGCGCCGAGCACCGGCGGGTCTGCCGAAGGCGCCCAGCGCTGGGTCCACAGGAACGAGAAGCCGTATTCCTTCATTGCCGGCCAGGCGCCGGCGATCAGCGAAAGGATGATACCGCCTAGGATCAGGAGCACCGAAATCGCGCAGGCGCGAGTGATCCAGTAGAAGGTGATGTCACCGAGTTTGAAGGCGCTGAGGGCCCTGGCACGATCGTAAGGTCCGGAGGCTGCCATTACGTCGCTTTGAACGGCCATGTCTGCCACGCCAATCCCCTGTGTTTACTCGATCGCAACTTACTGCGCGACCCGTTCTGAACGTTTTCCCGCATCGTCGCAGGATGCACCCCGTCGGGCGTAGACCCGGAATCCACAGCTTCGGTTGCGAAGCGATGGATTCCGGTTTCTCGACTTTGTCGCGCCCGCAGAGGACGGGGCGCGACGCTCGCTATGCGAGCCTCAGCTCTTGATGTCCGACGACCAGGTCTTCTCGATCAGCTTGACGACCGGCTCCGGCATCGGGATGTAGTCGAGCTCTTCGGCGGCCTTGCCACCCTTCTCGAACGACCACTTGAAGAACTTGATGGCTTCGGCCGAGGCCGCCTTATCCGTCGGCTCCTTGTGCATCAGGATGAAGGTCGCCGCGGTGATCGGCCAGGACGCATCGCCTGGCTGGTCGGTCAGGATCACGTAGTAGCCCGGAGCCTTGGCCCAGTCCGCGTTGGAAGCAGCGGCCTGGAACGCAGCAATGGTCGGCTGCACGGTCTTGCCGGCCTTGTTGACCATCGCCGCATAGGTCAGCTTGTTCTGCTTGGCGTAGGCGTATTCGACATAGCCGATGGCGTTCTTGGTCTGGCTGATGTTGCCGGCAACACCCTCGTTACCCTTGGCGCCAACGCCAACCGGCCACTCGACCGCGGTGCCCGAACCGACCTTGGACTTCCAATCGGCATTCGACTTGGAGAGGAAGTCGGTGAAGTTGAAGGTGGTGCCCGAACCGTCGGAACGGCGGACCACGGTGATAGCGTCGGAGGGCAGCTTCAGCTTCGGATTGAGCTTGGCGATCGCCGCATCGTCCCACTTGGTGATCTTGCCGAGATAGATGTTGCCGAGCACCTCGCCCGACAGCACCAGTTCGCCCGGCTTGATGCCTTCGAGGTTCACGACCGGCACGATCGCGCCCATCACCATCGGCCACTGGACGAGTCCGTCCTTCTCGAGCTGCTCGGCCTTCAGCGGCGCATCGGTGGCACCGAAGGTCACGGTCTTGGCCTGGATCTGCTTGATGCCGGCGCCGGAGCCGATCGACTGATAATTCAGCCCGTTGCCCGTTTCCTTCTTATAGGCGTCCGCCCATTTGGAATAGATCGGGAACGGAAAGGTCGCGCCCGCGCCAGTGATATCGGCCGCAAAGGCCGACGTCGAAACGGCCACCAAGCCGGCAGCGACGATTGTCCTAAAGAAATTCATGGGGTGGTCTCCAATCCTGTGAGCGAAGCGCCGGATGCGCCCGATCGCGCTCACGCCGGTCCGTTTAGGAGCGGTCGATGCTCGTTTTACGAAGGTTGGATGACAGTTGGATGACACATTCAACCAATTGAAAGTGCTTGATTTTATGCCGCCACAGGGGTCTTCACCTGGGGAAAACAGGCGGTAAAAGTGGCGCCGTTTTTCGGCACGCTTTCGATCAAAAGACGGCCGCGATGACGGTTAAGAATATGTTTCACCAAGGATAATCCAAGCCCGGTTCCGCCCTGGAGGCGGCTGTCGCCGACGTCGACCCGGTAGAAGCGCTCGGTCAGCCGCGGCAGGTGTTCCGGGGCGATGCCGGGACCGAAATCCCGCACCAGGACCCGGATCTCCGGGGCGCCCTCGCCGGAGGCGGCCTCCTTCAGCGAGACGATCACCCGGCCGCCGGAGGCGCCATATTTCAGGGCGTTCTCGATCAGGTTCTCGAACAGCCGCAACAGCTCCTCGCGGTCGCCCGCGATCATGACCGGCGTCTCGGGAAGCTGGATCTCGATCACGACCTGCCGCTCGCGCGCCAGCGGCTCCAGGCCGTCGGCGACCTGGCGGATGATCGGGATCAGGTCGACGCAGGTGTCAGGGCGGACATGGGCCGAGAGCTCGACCCGCGACAGCGACAACAGATCGTCGATCAGCCGCGCCATCCGCGTGGCCTGGGTGTGCATGATGCCGAGGAAGCGCTCCCGCGCCCGCGGATCGTCCCTGGCCGGCCCCTGCAGGGTGTCGATGAAGCCCGACAGCGCCGCGAGCGGCGTCCGCAATTCGTGGCTGGCATTGGCGACGAAGTCGGCGCGCATTTCCTCGACCCGGCGCAGCGGCGTCAGGTCGTGGAAGGTCATCAGCATGCATTTGTCGGTGCCGCCGAACAGGGTCGGCACCGGCACCGGCGTGATCACCAATTCCATCCAGCGATCGACCGGGACATGGTCGAGATAGGTGGCGCGCCGCGGCTCGGTGGTGGCGATCGCCTCGCGCAGCGCGGTGATGATCTCCGGCGAGCGCAGCGCGAACTGGGCCAGCTCGTTCTTGCGCAGCGCCGGCGCCAACTGGGCCGCCGCGGCATTGAGATGAATGACGCGGCCGGCGCGGTCGAGCAGCACGGCGGGGTCCGGCATGCCGGCGACGACGGCGGCAACCGCCCCGTTCTCGACCGGGTTGACGCTGCGGGTGTCCTCGCGGGAGGCCGCCACGTCATGCAGGCGCCAGGGCACCAACGCCGCGGCGGCGATGCAGAGGAACACCGCAAAGGCGCGGATCAGCGAGAGCTCATCGAGCGCGACCAGCACGCTGAGCGCCAGCCCCGCGGCAAGCAGGACAATAGCCGAGTGCCGCAGCCGGTCGGGCCACGGCGAGAAAAAGGAGGAAGAGGATTCGTGAAGGGCCATTGAGCCGGCTTCTTCCTGTTCAGGCGGCGGCGTCAGGCGCTGGTGTCTCCGCGCTCGCGGACATAAACGGCCTCATGCCGCGGTTTGGCGTCGGAGCCAGCTCCCAAATGGCGCAGGCGCTTGATTCGCGCTCCAAGGATAAGCTCCCGAAACGTCAGCAAGATTACAGATATGACAAAAGGTGAAATATAGTAGAGCATCCGGAACAAAAGCATCCCGCCAAGCAGGTCCTCGCGGTCCATCTGCCAGAGGCCGACCAGCATGGCGGCGTCGAACACGCCAAGGCCGCCGGGCGAGTGGCTGGCAAAGCCCAGTAGCGTCGCCGAGACGAAGATGACGGCCACCACGACAAAGCCGAGATTGGGCTCGTCCGGCACCAGCACGTACATCGCCAAGGCGCAGAACCCGAGGTCGATGATGCCGATGCAGATCTGCAAGAGCGTCAGCGGGCCGCCCGGCAGCGTCACCGTCCAGGGCCCGCGCCCGACCACCCGCGGCTGGGTCCAGACCCAGACCACATAGGCCACCAGCGCGACGATGATGGTGAATGCCGCGACCCGATTGAGCCAGGGCGGAAGCTGATCGATCGCAGCGGCGGCTTCCGGATGATAGGCAATCCCGATGCCGAGCACGGCGGCATTGCCGAGCCAGAAGGTCAGGCCGGCCAGGAAGCAGATCTTGGCGACGTCGATCGCGTTCAGCCCCCAGGCCGAATAGATGCGGTAGCGCACCGCCCCGCCGGTGAAGACGCTGGCGCCGACATTGTGCCCGATCGAATAGGAGGTGAAGGCGGCGAGCGCATTGATGCGGTAGGGAACGTGGCTGTGGCCGATCGCACGCACCGCGAACAGGTCGTAGAAGGTCAGCGTGAAATAGCCGGCCGCCACGAACAGCGCCGCCAGGGCGATCTGGCGCGGCTCGGTGCTTTTGATGGCCTCGAGCACCTCGTTGGTGTCGATGCCGCGCAGCATGTGATAGAGCACGTAGCACGCGATCGCGATGACCGTGATACTGATCGCAACGCCCAATTTGTGCAGGACCTGCTTCTGGCGCAGAAACGCGATCGCCCTGCGGATTGCTTCCAGCATCTAGACCTCGAATTGCGATCCCGCGACGACGGCTATCGGGCGAACCCCGCCGACGCTCCGCTGTTCCCTCCCGCCTGTCGTAGCGCGTTTCGGGTCGAAGTGGAATTCGTCTGGCGACGATAAAACGCGCATCTTCAACACATTAGGGGGAGTTCATGACAGCAGGTGCACAGTTTTGCTGCATTCTCTCCGATCCGACAAGGAGTTGACACGTAGGCGCGGGCCATGGCCAGCCCGGCACCGATGCGACCGAACGTCCCGGCAGCAGCCATCGGGAGCACAAAAACCCGCCTGGCAGCCGCAACTTGCCGCCTCACCCGACCACCTCATCGGGCCGGCTGGCTGCGCGCCACCACCCAGTCACGCAGCCACGATCCCACCAGGCATCCGGCGAGGTAGAGCGCGAACATGATCAGGAACAGGTCGAGCCAATAGCCGAACCGGCCCGGAACGATGTGGCCGAGCGCAAGGGCGATCAGGATCGCCGCGAGCAGCGCCAGCCATCGCGCCAGCTTTCGTGACACGCCTTCCCCGTGCTGCACCACCGATATCCAGCCCATCGCAAGGCCGATCAACAGCGCCGCGAGCAGCCAACCCCAGAAGAACGTCGCCAGATAGGCCATCACTTCACCACGAAATCGATGCGGCGGTTCTGCGCCTTGCCTTCTTCGCTGTCGTTGCCGGCAAGCGGCTGCGTAGCGCCGTAGCCGACCGCCTGGAAGCGGGTTGGCGGCAGGCCCGCTTTGACCAGATAGTCCATCACCGCCTCGGCGCGCCGTTCCGAGAGCGCCTGGTTGGCGCTCTCGTCGCCGTCGCTGTCGGTGTGACCGGCGATCTCGATCGTGGCATTCGGACAGCGCAGCGCGGTCTCGGTCAGGCGATCGAGCAGGCCCACGGAATCCGCGGAGATATCGGCCTTGCCCGATTCGAAGCGGATCCTCGCCTTCGACAGCAGCTCGGTGAAGAGCTGCTGGCACACGGTCGCATCCACCGGGGAGGCCGCCGGCTTCACCGAAATATCGGCCTTGTACTGCCAGCCTTGCGGAAAATCCCGGCCGAGTCCGGCGCGGATCTGGTTGGCGGCGGCGTCATAGAACGCATCGCCCGACAGCTTCACTTCGCGATCGGTCACCACGAGCGTGCCGGTCGACAGCCGCGACAAGGCGCCGAGCGCGGGCACCACGGCGTTCGCAAAGCCGGAAGGAGCGCCCAGGCTGGCCTTGAGGTTGTCGACGACCTTCTCCGAGAAGAACTTGCGCTCGGCGGCCGCGACGAGCGCGGCATGAGCGTTGTTGTCGGGCACATTGCCGGTGAGCGTCAGCGTCACCGCGACCGGATCCTTGTAGGCCTGGAAGATGTAGGGCGGCGCCTTGATGTCATTGGCTGCGACCGAATAGCCCTCCGGCAGATTCCGTAGCGCGGCCGCGATCGCCTCGCGCCCGCCGAGCTCGCGCGCCATGCCGGACAGGTTGACCTTGGTGTCGGTCAAGGTGATCTTGCCATCCTTCAACTTGCCGATCTGGTCGAGCAGCAGCAGCGCCGCACTGTCGAAGCGCGGCGGCGCGCCGCGCGCGAGCGACATCTGGTCGGCGACTTCGACGCTGCCAAGCGTATTGCGGGCCGCTTCGAGCAGCTTGCCCTTGCTCGACGGTAACGGCGCACTGCCGGTGAGTGTCACCCGGACGACGTCGCGCTCGGCCGACCAGACGAATGGCTTTGCTTCGGGAACGAGCCGCGTCTCGTTATTGACGAGGCGCACGCCGGGCACCGCCTCGACGGAGGCCACCGCGCTCTGACGGCCCTCCTCCGAGAACGCCTCGGCGGCAAACGTCACGTCCCGTCCGGCGACCGCGATCCTGCGCTTGTCAAGGATGGTGTCCTTGAGCGCGGCGTTTGATCGCGCGGCGAGATCAGCCTCCACGGTTGCGGTCGTGGTCCAGGCCGCGATACCCCAACAGATGACCAGCGGAATCACGCCCGGCCACCACTTGCGACTCCACTTGAAAAGTTCGTGCATTCGGGGTCCTGGCTCCGGAACCAGAGAGAAAACAAACCCTTGGCTGACTGTCAAACCCGAAATACCGCGTCTGGCAAAGAGCCGCGTATAACCGGGCCGGCTAACCGTTTGTTCAGCGGTGGTTCGCTAATTTCGCGCCGTAATGCAACCGGCCGGCCGATGTCGCGGATGAAAAAACAGCTCAGAAAAACCGTTATCCGCGCCGGGCTCGAAGCGCTGTATTTCTCCGGAGCCCATTTCCTGCTGCGACCGATCTTCGCAGGCGTCGGGGCGGTTTTCATGCTGCACCATGTCCGGCCACGCCGCAACGATGAGTTCCAGCCGAACCATCATCTCGAGGTTGAACCGGAGTTCCTGCGCGCGATGCTGGAGCATCTGCGCTCGCTGGACATCGATATCGTCACCATGGACGAGATGCACCGGCGAATGACCGAGCGCGATTTCGCGCGGCGCTTTGCCTGCTTCACCTTCGACGACGGCTATCGCGACAACCGCGACCATGCACTGCCTGTCATGCGCGAGTTCGACGCGCCGTTCATTGTCTACGCCGCCAGCGATTTCGCGGAAGGGACCGGCCGGCTGTGGTGGATCGCGCTGGAGCAGGTGGTCGCCAAGGCGGCCGCGATCGAGGCGCCGATCGGCGGAGCGATGGCGCCGATCGATACTTCGACGCCGGAGGCGAAACACACCGCCTTCGAGCAGTTGCACGACTGGTTGCGGAGCTTGCCGGGCGAGCAGGATGTCCAGCACGAGGTTTCGGCGCTCTGCGCGCGCCATGATGTCGACGAGACGACGATCGCGCGCAAGTTCTGCATGTCCTGGAGCGAACTGAAGGAATTCGCCAACGATCCGCTGGTGACAATCGGCGCGCACACCATCACCCATTGCAACCTCGCCCGGCAGTCCGAGGACGTGGCGGCGTTCGAGATGACCGCCAGCCGGGAGCGGATCGAAGCGGCGCTGGCGCGACCGGTGCTGCATTTCGCCTATCCCTATGGCGACAAGATCGCGGCCGGCCAACGCGAATTCGCGCTTGCCAGCGCCGCGGGCTTCAAGACCGCGGTGACGACGCGGCCGGGCATGATCTTCCCGGAAAGCGCCGACTACCTGACCGCCCTGCAGCGCGTCTCGCTGAACGGCAACTACCAGGACGCGCGCATCATCCCCGTCCTCACCTCCGGCGCCGCCACCGCCGTCTGGAACGGCTTCCGCCGCATCGACGCGGCGTAGCTTTTCTACCCTCGCTACGGCGCCCTTCCCTTCTCCCCTTGTGGGAGAAGGTGGCGTGGACGCAGTCCACGCCGGATGAGGGGTTGTCTCCACGGGCGCAGGTGTTCGTGGAGAGAACCCCTCACCCAAGCGAATTTGCCGTAGCGCCGGAGCCGCCCTCTCCCACAAGGGGCGAGGGCGCATCAACTCGCAACCTTGAAGTTGTGATGATTGGCGAGCGAACAAAGCACGCGAGCTGCTCCGCGTTGCGGGTACTTCCTTGACTCGTCTCGATGCTCCTTTCACAACCTTCGGCAAGCAATCGGAGGAACGCATGTTCAAGGATCTGTTTTCACTCAAGGGTCGCATTGCGCTGGTGACTGGCGGCTCGCGCGGCATCGGCAGGATGATCGCGGCGGGCTTCCTCGCGCAAGGCGCGGCTAAGGTCTACATCACCGCGCGGAAAGCCGGGCCGTGTGAAGAGACGGCAAAGGAGCTTTCGGCCGAATATGGCGGCGAGTGCATCGCGCTGCCGATTGACATCTCCAGTCTCGCCGGCATCGAGATGCTGGCTGCGGAGATCAAGAAGCGCGAGCCGAGGCTCGACATCCTCGTCAACAATGCCGGCGCGGCATGGGGCGCGGACTTCGACGAGTTTCCGGAAAGCGGCTGGGACAAGGTGATGACCCTCAACGTCAAGGCGCCGTTCTTCCTGACCAAGGCGCTGGCCGCGCCGCTCCGCGCAGCCGCGAGCGCCGAGCGGCCGGCGAAGGTGATCAACATCGCCTCGATCGACGGCATCTTCGTCAACCCGCTGGAGACCTATTCCTATGCCGCGAGCAAGGCCGGCTTGATCCACCTGACGCGGCGGATGGCAGTGAAGCTGATCAAGGACCACGTCGTGGTCACGGCGATCGCGCCGGGACCTTTCAAATCGGACTTGAACCGCGCGGCGCGCGACAATGCCGATGAGGTCGCGACGAAGGTGCCGTCTGGCCGGATCGGCACCGACGAGGACATGGCGGGTGCTGCGATCTATCTCGCCTCCCGCGCCGGCGACTATGTGGTCGGCGCCACCATCACCGTGGACGGCGGCATCGTCTATGCGAATGCCGGAATCACGGGCAGCGGGTGGGATAGCTGAGGCTAAGATCGCGTTCGAGCTTGCGGCAGCGTCACTCGTATTCGTGGTCGGCGCGCGGCGCGTTGGGCAGTTCGCGATCGAGCGCCTCCCGGTATCGGAGGCAGCCTCGCAAGAATTTCAGCCATGGCGGGACGGCGACCTCCGGCGCAACCCGCTCGGGAAGCAGCCCCCACATGTCGGGATGATGCCAGCACAAATCGTGACCGGTGCTGTCCCGGTGCGCGCGGATACCTGCCCGCAAGCGTTTCACCTCCGCGACCAGTTGGTCGCGGTCCATCCCTTCAAGGTCATGGTCGGGGTCCATGCCGTCTTCTCCCCGAATGCCCGGTTTATGACTCGATCTTCACGTACTCGAAATCGCCGGGCTTGTTGTCGATACCGACCTTCGGCGGCGAGATCCAGGAGGCGAATTTCCCGATCTCGGTGACGGGCTTCATCAGCGAAGCGATGAACTCGCCATCTTCGGTTGTCGGCAACCATTCAGTCTTGCGTTTGTTCCAGGTGGCGTCGTCGATCAGGATGCCCTCGGGGGTCGCCGCGACGTCCTTGAACTCGCCGATGGCGCGGTGGAAGGCGACGTGCGGCACTGCGAGCTTGAAGTCGTAGCCTGATGTCGAGATCACCTTATTCCAGCGCAGCATGCCCTTCACGCAGTCCTGCGTATAGTCGTCGCGCAGGCGCATGTTGAGCGCGGTCAGCGCCGGCTCGTCGACCAGCTTGAGTTCGCCGTCGATCAGCTTCAGCACCGGATAGGTCGAGTTCTGGAGCTGATGATCGTCCTCGATCGTCGTCTCCTTGTAGCGGCCCTTGATGCCGGCGTTGAAGGCGTTGGCGGCGTTGGTCGAGACTTCGGAGCCGAACAAATCGAGCGACAATGAATAGTGCAGGTTCAATTTCTTCTGGATGGTCGGCAGGTCGATCACCCCGAGCGCCCGCACTTTCGCGATATCGGTCGGATCCTCGATGCCGGCCTCCCGCATCGTCTCGCAGGTCCGCTGCACGACGCGGCTGATGCCGGTCTCGCCGACGAACATGTGGTGCGCCTCTTCCGTCAGCATGAAGCGGCAGGTGCGCGACAGGGGGTCGAAGCCGGATTGCGCCAGCGAGTGCAACTGCATCTTGCCGTCGCGGTCGGTGAAATAGGTGAACATGAAGAAGGAGAGCCAATCCGGCGTCGCCTCGTTGAAAGCGCCCAGCATGCGCGGCGCATCGGCATCGCCCGAGCGGCGGCGCAACAAATCATCCGCCTCCTCGCGGCCGTCGCGGCCGAAATATTTCTGGAGCAGATAGACCATCGCCCAGAGATGGCGGCCCTCCTCGACATTGACCTGGAACAGGTTGCGCATGTCGTAGAGCGAGGGCGCGGTCTTGCCGAGATGGCGCTGCTGCTCGACGGAGGCCGGCTCGGTGTCGCCCTGGATCACGATCAGCCGGCGCAGCATGGCGCGGTGCTCGCCTGGCACTTCCTGCCAGGCCGGCTCGCCATAATGGGCGCCGAACGGCACCACGCGGTTCTCTTCCTGCGGCGCGAGCAGGATGCCCCAGCGATATTCGGGCATCTTGACGTAGTCGAACTTGGCCCAGCCACGCGGATCGACCGAATAGGCGGTGCGCAGATAGACCAGCGATTGCTGGAAGCCTTCCGGCCCCATGTCGCTCCACCAGTCCATGTAGCCGGGATGCCAGCCCTCCAGCGCCTTCAAGACCTGGCGATCCGCCGACAGGTTCACGTTGTTCGGAATCTTGGTCGAGTAGTCGACGTTCATGATGTTGACGTTCATGGCGAACCTCCCGTCTAGACTCTTGTCATATCGAACTGCGCCTTCTGGCCGGTGCCGTAGCGCCGCAGCGCGCCCTCTTCGCCGACCGCGTTGGGGCGCTGGAAGATCCAGTTCTGCCACGCGGTCAAACGCGCAAAGATTTTCGATTCCATGGTCTCGGGGCCGACGAAGCGCAGGTTCGCTTCCATGCCGGTAAGGCCGTCGGGGGAGAAGCTGGTGCGCTCCTCCAGGAACACGCGCACCTCGTCGTCCCAGTCGATGTCGTCGAGCGCGAAGGTGACGAGGCCGAGCCCTTCGGCCTCTTCCGCATCGAGCGCCTTGCCGATCGCGCCACGCGCCCGCTCAAGATCGGATGGGTCGGCCTGGAAGCGTGATTGCAGACGGGTCAGCCCGTGGCTCATCGGATAGGGCCCAAAATTCATCGCGGTGAGCTGGATCGCGGGCGGCGGACGGTTGTCGCCCTCGCGCGAGCCGATCAGCATGTAGGAGCGATCGGCGGCGAACACGAGTTCGGCGAGCGTGCCGACGAAGCAGGAGCCGGGCTCGACCAGCGTCACCAGCGTGCGCGAGGTGACGTCGATGCGCTTTAGCACGCGCTTCCAAATGTGCCTGATCTCGTTGACCAGCCAATGGGACTTGTTGGCCTCGAGGAAATCGTCATAGGCGACGACATGAGCGGGATCGCCGTGGCTCTTGAATACCAGCATCGCGATCCCGAGTTCGTTGATGCGCAGATGCAGGATCGCGTCATCGAGCTCGCGCGCGACCTGCAGCGGCCAGAACGCCGCTCCTTGCGCGATCAGACCGTCGATATCGGACGGCGGCGCGGCCTCCGGCGCCTGGATCGAGATCGTGGCGATGCGTGCGGCGCGGTCGATATCGACGCTGACGAAACCATAGCGGATGCTGTTCTCGTCGATCACGCGGTTGAGGGGCGAGAGCGCAATGCCCTTGCCGCTGCCGTTGCGCGTCGACTTGGCGGCGAATTCCTTGACGCGGTCGGCGAGCTTGCCTTCCAGCTTGCTGTTCGGCGCGATCTCGTCGACGAGGCGCCACTGCACGGCGCGCTTGCCCTTGATGCCTTCCTCGATGGTGCAGAAGAAGTCGGCATGGTCGCGGCGCACCTTGCGCTTGTCGACGACACGCGTCAGCCCGCCGGTGCCCGGCAGCACCGCGAGCAGCGGCACTTCCGGCAGCGCCACGGCGGCCGCGCCGTCGTCGGCGAGGATGATGTGGTCGGTCGCCAGCGCAAGCTCGTAGCCGCCGCCGGCCGCGGTGCCGTTGACGACGGTGATGAAGCGCTGGCCGGAATTCTCCGAGGAGTCCTCGATCCCGTTGCGGGTCTCGTTGGTGAATTTGCAGAAATTGACCTTGTGCGCGTGCGTCGAGCCCGCGAGCATGCGGATGTTGGCGCCGGCGCAGAACACGCGGTTCTTGCCCGAGCGCATCACCACGACCTTCACATCGGGATGCTCGAAGCGCAGCCGCTGCACGGCGTCGGCGAGTTCGATGTCAACGCCGAGGTCGTAGGAATTGAGCTTGAGCTGGTAGCCTTCGAACAGGCCAGCATTCTCGTCGACGTCCATGGTCAGGGTTGCGACCTCGCCGTCGACATCGAGTTTCCAATGCCGGTACCGGGACGGGTCGGTCTGAAAATCGATGTATTTCGCGCCGTTCGCGAGCACGCGATCCTCACCGGCCATGAGCCACCCTTGTGCGTTATTGGTTATCTGATCATGCACAATAATGCATGTTTTGAAATTGGTCCAGTCAAGAACGCGAGAACATGCACTTTGTTTCATGTTCCGGCACTCGGCCAATGGCCTAGGCCGCTTGCGGCTGGTCAGTCCGCAACGCCGCCTCGGCGAAATCCGCGATTGCGTTGAGCGTTGCCTCCGGCGCCTCGCGGTGCGGCGAATGTCCCGCGCCCGGAATGACCGTGACATCGACCGGGCAGTAGCACTCTTCCTTGGCGATCTCGGCCTGGCGCAGCGTCCCGTACTGGTCGGCCCCGCCCTGCAGGATCGCGATGGGTACGCGGACATAGGCGAGGTATTCGGAAATATCCCAGTCCCGGAATTTCGAATCGAGCCAGGCGCCGCTCCAGCCGTAGAAGGCGTTGTCGACATCCTTGTGCCAGCGCGCCAGCTTCTCCTTCAAGTTCGTACTCTCGTACATCGTCTTGATCTCCGCGATCGACTTCACCGAGATGTCCTCGACGATGAAATGCGGCGCGATCAATGCGATGCCCTGCAGGCGATGGTCCTGGTGCGAGCCGGCGTAGATCGCCGCGATCGACGCACCATCGGAATGCCCGACCAGAAGCCCGCGGCGGAAGCCAATGGCATCCAACAGCTTCGGCAGCACCTCCTGCGCCTCGGTGTGCATATAGTCGAGCGGCCGCGGCAGCTTCACCGGGCTCGAGGCGCCATAGCCGGCGCGCGAATAGGCGAACACGCCGCCGCCGGTCGCTGCCTGCAGCTTCTCGGGAAAGTCACCCCACAGTCCGACCGAGCCCAGGCCTTCATGCAGCATCACGATGGTTGGTGCTGCGTCAGGAGCCGGACCGATCATGCGGTATTCGAGATCGGAGCCGTTGATGCGAAGGAAGCCGGACGGAGAAAGAGTCATGTTGCTCCTCTTGTGTCTCTCGTCATGCCCGGGCTTGTCCCGGGCATCCACGTCCTTTTGCCAAGTGGCGAGACGTGGATGGCCGGGTCAAGCCCGGCCATGACGACTAGTGTTCCCGCAGCTTGAAGCGCTGGATCTTGCCTGTCGCGGTCTTGGGCAAGCTCTCGACCACCTCGATCCAGCGCGGATATTTCCACGGGCCGATCTTCTGCTTGACGTACTCCTTCAGCGTCTCGTGCAAGCCATCGGTGTTCGCGTCCGCGCGCAGCACCACAAAGGCCTTCGGCTTGAGCAATCCTTCCGGATCGGCTTCCGGCACGACGGCGGCTTCCAGCACCGCGGGATGGGTGATCAGCGCGCTCTCGACCTCGAAAGGCGAGACCCAGATGCCGGAGACCTTGAACATGTCGTCGCTGCGGCCGCAGAAGGTGTAACGGCCCTCGGCATCGCGGATATATTTGTCGCCGGTGCGGGTCCAGTGACCTTCGAAGGTCTGCCGACTCTTGCTGCGCTGATTCCAGTAGCCTTCGCCGGCAGAGGGCGCATCGACCAAGAGTTCGCCGACTTCGCCATCCGGCACGTCGGCGCCCGACTCATTGACGAGGCGCACCCTGTAGCCGGGGACCGGACGGCCGGACGAGCCGTATTTGATGTCGCCGGGCGCATTCGACAGGAAGATGTGCAAGAGCTCGGTCGAGCCGACGCCGTCAAGGATATCGACGCCGAAACGCGCCTTCCAGGCATTGCCAACGGATTCCGGCAGCGCCTCGCCGGCGGAGGTGCAGATGCGCAGCCGCTTCCCCGCGGGCATCGTCTTCGACGCTTCATCGTGCAGCATCGACGCGAACAGCGTCGGCACGCCGTAGAAGATGGTCGGGTGATATTTGTTCATCAGCGCGAACATCACCGCAGGCGTCGGCCGCTCCGAGTTGAGGATGGTGGTGGCGCCGACCGACATCGGGAAGGTGAGCGCGTTGCCGAGACCGTAAGCAAAGAACAGCTTTGCCGCCGAGAGCCCGACGTCGTTCTCCTGGATGCCGAGCACCTGCCTGGCGTAGGTCTCGGCCGTCGCGGCGAGATTGGAATGCAGGTGGCGCACGCCCTTGGGCATGCCGGTCGATCCTGACGAATAGAGCCAGAACGCCGGCTCGTCCGGATGGGTCGCGGCGGTTGTGAAGTCATCGCCCTCGCGCGCCAGTTCGTCGGAAAACGTCTTGTGGCCGTGCGCATCCTTGCCGGAGACCACAACATGCTCGAGGTCAGGCATCCGCCCGACGATGTCCTTCACCATCGGCAGCAGCGCTTCGGAGATGAACAGCACCCGCGCGCGGCAGTCGGCGAGCACATAGGCATATTGATCCGCGGTGAGCAGCGTATTCAGCGGCACCGGCACCACACCGGCGCGGATCGCGCCCAAGAACACGATCGGGAAATCGACCGTGTCGAGCATGATCATCGCCACCCGCTCCTCGCGGCGGACGCCGAGACGGCGCAGCAGGTTGGCAAGGCGACGCGTCTGTCGCTGCAGCTCGCCATAGGTGAGTTGCGAGACGGTGTCGTCGAAGACGAGCTTGTCGCCGCGGCCCTCGTCGACATTGCGGTCCAACAGCCAAGTCACCGCGTTGTAGGAGGTGCCGCTCATGCCCTGCTCCGTACGCCCACGCGCGCCACGACGTCTCTCCCCAGATTTTAAGAATTATAATTCATAGAAAGCCACTGGAGCGGCTTGCTGTCAATCCTCGTCGGCACTATCCTTCCTGCGACTCCTTTGCGGGGGGACATGACAGACCAAGGCGATCCCGAAACCGATTTCCTAGAACAGCTCGGCCAGCGCGTGCGCACGATGCGCGCGCTGCGCGGCATGTCGCGGAAAGTGCTCGCCAAGGTTTCGGGAATTTCGGAGCGCTATATCGCGCAGCTCGAAAGCGGCAAGGGCAATGTCTCGATCGTGCTGCTGCGCCGGGTGTCGCACGCGATGGGCGCGCATCTGCAAGACCTGATCCCTTCCGCTGAGCCGGCGCCGGACTGGGCCGTGATCCGCGACCTCCTGCGCAAGGCGACGCCGGAGCAGATCGCGCACGCCAAGGACATCCTCGCCGGCGGCAGCGCATCCACGCCGCGGCGCTCCTCGTTCTCTGGCATCGCGCTGATCGGGCTGCGCGGCGCCGGCAAGTCCACGCTCGGCAGGATGCTGGCGAAGCGGATCGGCTGGAGCTTTGTCGAACTCAACAAGGAGGTCGAGCGCGAGAACGGCCTCTCCGTCGCCGAGATCATCGCGCTTTACGGCCAGGAAGGTTTCCGGCGCATGGAGCAGGCCGCGCTGAAGCAATTGCTGGCGCGGAACGAACTGATGGTGCTCGCCACCGGCGGCGGCATCGTCTCCGAGCCGTTGACCTTCGACCTGATCCTGTCGTCGTTCTACACGATCTGGCTGAAGGCCGAGCCGGAGGAACACATGGCGCGGGTGCGCCGGCAAGGTGATCTGCGGCCGATGGCCGACGATCGCTCGGCGATGGCCGAGCTGCGCAACATCCTGCTCAGCCGCGAGCCGCTTTATTCCCGTGCATCGGCCGTGGTCGATACGGCCGGCCTTTCCGTCGATGCCGCAGCCGCGCGGCTGATCGAAGCAGTGACGCCGGTGCTACAGAACCAGGCGCGCAGTTTTGGATTGCGCAGCGTGGCGATGTAGTTACGCCAACCACGCAACTCCCCGTCGTCCCGGGCTTGACCCGGGACCCATAACCACAGGCCTTTGTTGTATGCTCCGCTGCAACTGCTTGCTCGCGCCACAACCTCTCCCTGTGGTTATGGGTCCCCGCCTTCGCGGGGACGACAGTCGTAGAATGGAAAGAGCGAAGCGCAACCCGGGCTACACGCTTCAGAGCAACCTGCCTTTCACATCCTCCGCTCCCTCGCGCAGCAGCGGCAGGAATCGCTCGATCAACTCTTCCGTCGGCACGCGGTCGACATGGGCGCCCATGTTGATGGCGGCAACAATAGTGTCGTCGTAGCGGCGCACCGGCACCGAGATCGAGCGGAAATGTGGCTCGGCTTCGCGGTCGACCAGTGAATAGCCCTTTTGCCGATCGGCGATGATGGCGGCGAGCAGCCGCTTCGGGTCGGTCACCGTCTGCGGCGTCAGCGCCTCGCGGCGCATTGCCTTCAACCGCATTGCCAGTTCTTCATCACGGAGCCGGCCGAGCATGGCGCGGCCGACCGAGGTGCAGAAGGCCGGCAGGCGGTAGCCGATATCGAGACCGCTGGAGAACATCCGCGCCGGGCTGCCGCGCGCGACGAACACCACCTCGTCGCCATCGAGCAAGGCCAGCGAACTGATCTCCTGCGCCGCACTCGCGATACAATCGAGCACCGGCTGCAGCACCGCGATCACCTGGTTCGAGCGCAGGTACGATCCTGCGAGCGTCAGCACATGCGCCGTGAGCGTGAACAGCTTGCCATCCGTTGCGACGAACCCGCCGCGCTCCAGCGTGAACAGGATGCGCCGCGCGGTGGCGCGCGGCAGGTCGGCGGCACGCGCCAGGTCGCTCAGCGTCGCAGGGCCGGTGATGGTGCCGAAGATCTGGAGCAGCCGCAGCCCACGGTCGAGGCTTTCGACGAAATCGGTGGCGCGCTCCTCGCGATCTTCACGCTTCAGCTTCGGCATAGGCCCGCCCCTGGCGGCGCGGATCAAAAATTAGGCTTGCCGCCGTATTGAGCCATGGCATAATTCGCCCATTCGTTCAATAGGCGAACAAATCCAGATACCCGGGAAGGAACGCCGCCATGATGAGCCAGGAGCAGAACGACCTGATCACCCGCACCGGGCCAAAGGATCCGTGCGGGAAATTGATGCGGATGTACTGGCAGCCGGCGGCGCTGGTGGACGAACTCGAGGGGGCGCGGCCGGTACGCCCCGTCAGGCTGCTTGGCGAAAATCTCGTACTGTTTCGTGACGAGCAGGGCCGCTACGGCCTGATTGAGCGCCATTGCGCACATCGCGGCGCCGACCTCGCCTTCGGCCGGCTCGAACATGGCGGCCTGCGCTGCGCCTTCCACGGCTGGCTGTTCGACGTCACCGGTCAATGCCTGGAGACGCCGGCCGAGCCGAAGAACTCGCAGCTCTGCAAAGGCATCCGGCAGCGCTCCTATCCCGTGGTCGAGAAGAGCGGCATCCTCTGGGCTTATCTCGGCGAAGGTACCCCGCCGGCCTTTCCGGAGATCGACTGCTTCGTGGCGCCCGGCAGCCACACCTTCGCCTTCAAGGGCCACATGAACTGCAACTGGCTGCAGGCGCTCGAAGTCGGCATCGATCCCTCGCACGCCTCCTACCTGCACCGCTTCTTCGAGGACGAGGACACCTCGACCGCATATGGCAAGCAGTTCCGCGGCGCGTCCGCGGGATCCGAGATGCCGATGACCAGGATCCTGCGCGAATATGACCGGCCCATCATCAATGTCGAGCACACCGAATATGGCCTGCGGCTGATCGCGCTGCGCGAACTGGATGAAGCGCGCACCCATGTGCGGGTGACCAACCAGCTCTTCCCGCACGGCTTCGTCATTCCGATGAGCACGGAGATGACGATCACGCAGTGGCACGTGCCTGTCGATGACGAGAACTGCTACTGGTACGCGATCTTCACCAGCTACACGGCGCCGGTCGACAAGAAGAAGATGCGCGACCAGCGGCTCGAACTTTACGAGCTGCCCGACTACACGTCGCGGAAGAACAGGTCGAACGATTACGGCTTCGATCCGCACGAGCAGATGACGGCGACCTATACCGGCATGGGCAACGACATCAACGTCCACGACCAATGGGCGGTGGAATCGATGGGCCCGATCCAGGATCGCACCAAGGAGCATCTCGGCCAAAGCGACAAGGCGATCGTGCAGTATCGCCGGCTGTTGCGGCAGGAGATCGAAAAGGTGTCCGGCGGCGAGAAGCCGATGCTGTTCCTGGATGAGGCGTCGTCCCGCAGCATCCAGGGCCCCGCGACCATGGACGGCATTGGGCCGACCCAAGGTTGGGAGCTCTACTGGATGGAAGTCGACGTGAAGCGGCGCCGCGGCGCGCCGTGGGCTGCGCCGGTGCCGAGCGAGATCGCCGGCAAGGTGCGGCATCTCTCGGCGGCCGAGTGATGCTGCTTTCCCCGTCATTGCGAGCGAAGCGAAGCAATCCATCCATCCACACGCGCGGAGGCAATGGATTGCTTCGCTGCGCTCGCAATGACGATCAATGCAAAGGAACAGCGCGTTGAGCTTTGTCCAGCGTCACGGCCTGTGGTCGGATGAGCAAAAGGCGGCGGCGGCGCGCGTCCGCCGCATCGTCGAAGAGAAGAACCTCGAAGTTGTCAGGCTGTCGTTTCCGGACCAGCATGGCATCCTGCGCGGGAAGACGCTGATCGCAACCGAGGCGGTGCGCGCGCTGGAAAACGGCTGCTCCATCACCACGACCATGCTGGCGAAGGACACTTCGCACAAGACGGTGTTTCCCGTATTCACCGCCGGCGGCGGCTTCGGCATGAAGGAGATGGAAGGCGCCGCCGACGTGTTGATGGTGGCCGACCCCACTACGTTCCGGATACTGCCATGGGCGCCCACGACGGGCTGGCTGCTCTGCGACATCTATTTCAATGACGGCCGGCCGGTGCCGTTCGCGACGCGCAATCTCTATCGCAGGGTGCTCGAGCAGCTCGGCGCGCGCGGCTATGACTTCGTTGCCGGCCTGGAGGTCGAATTCCACCTCTTCAAGCTCGACGACGCGCATATGGCGCCGGAGCATTCCGGTCAGCCGGGCCGGCCGCCCTCGGTGAGCCTGCTCTCGCACGGCTATCAGTATTTGACCGAGCAGCGCTACGACCAGATGGAGCCGGCGCTCGAGATCATCCGCCGCGACGTCCTCGCGCTTGGCCTGCCGCTGCGCTCGGTCGAGGTCGAGTTTGGCCCGAGCCAGTGCGAATTCACGTTCCAGCCGACCGCAGGCATCGAGCCCGCCGACACCATGGTGCTGTTCCGCGCCGCCGTGAAACAGATCGCGCGGCGGCATGGTTACCACGCGACCTTCATGTGCCGGCCGAAGCTGCCGAACGTGTTTGCGTCGGGCTGGCACCTGCATCAGTCGCTGGTGTCGCGCACAAGCGGCGAGAATGCACTCATGGCGAGGGAGCCCGACCAGGCCTTGAGCCCGTTCGGGTCCTGCTATCTCGCCGGGCTGTTGCAGCATGCCCGCGCCTCCACCGTGTTCACGACGCCGACCATCAACGGCTACAAGCGCTACCGCTCCTACTCATTGGCGCCGGACCGCGCGATCTGGGGCCGTGACAATCGCGGCGTCATGATCCGCGTGCTCGGCGGCACGGGCGATCCCGCGACGCGGCTGGAGAACCGGATCGGGGAGCCGGCCGCCAATCCCTATCTCTACATGGCCTCGCAGATCCTGTCGGGGCTGGACGGCATCGACCGCAAGCTCGATCCGGGGCCATCGGCCGACACTCCGTACGAAACCAAGGCGGCGCTATTGCCAAAGAGCCTGCGTGAGGCGGTGTTCGCACTGAGCGACGATCCGTTTTTCCGCCAGGCGCTCGGCGCGGAGTTCGTCGATTACTACGTGCATATCAAGAACGCCGAGATCGAGCGTTTCCAGGCCGAAGTGTCCGACTGGGAGCATCGCGAATATTTCGAGATGTTCTGAGGGGACGGACGCCGCGAACAAGGACAGTAGACCTCACCAAATGACGGCGATATTCCTCACACGCGCGTGAATCGATTTCGTGCATTGTCGCCCGACGAAATCCACTATGGCGGCAACGAAACCATTTTGCCAAGCCACGAAAATCTCCTGAAAGAATAAGGGGTCAACCTACCCCTCCATGATCAACAGCGGAGTTCGATCATGTTGGCATATTTCTTTAACATCATTTACCGCTTTGCCTGCCGCGCCAGCCTTGCGCAAATGGGACGGCACCATCTGGGCCGCTGACATCAAAGCATTTATGTACGCCTGTCCGGCATATCAGACCACGGCGTTTTGCTTGATGACCTCACGGTAGAATGAAGCGCTCAATTTCGGGGTACGGCGTTGCGTCTTGAAGTCGACGTGGTAGAGCCCGAACCTTTTCTGATAGCCATCCGCCCATTCAAAATTATCGATCAGGCTCCAGTGGAAGTACCCGGCCACGGGCACTCCCTGTGACGTCGCGCGCTGGAGCTGCTGCAAATAATTGCGCAGATACATCACCCGATCGAGGTCGTAGACGTTGCCGTCCGCTGCAGGTTGGTCCGACGACGACGTCCCGTTCTCGGTGATATAGATCGACCGCACGCCCCACAGCTTTGCCGCGTGACGCGGCGCCCAATACATCGCCTCGGGGCCGAACCGGAGCCAATCCGCATCCATGTGCGGGAACGATGCGGGAAACGGCGCCAAGGCGAAGCCGCGTTCGTTGTCGGCCGCCAGCACGTAATGGTCGGGCTTGTAGATGTTCAGCCCCAAGAAATCGATCGGCGACGAGATGATGCGGAGATCTTCGGTCGTGTATTTTGGGGCGTCCTTTCCGGCCGGAGCCAGAAAGCCGTCGATGTACTGCCCTTCGAGCATCACGGTCAGATAGCCGCCGTTGAGTTCACGTGTCGCGATTTCTGCGGCGCGCACATGCGCGGGAGTGTCGATCGCCGGTATGCAGACGACCAGGTTCTCCGCGGGCCCGACCTTCGTCCCCGGCCGCCCACGCGCGCGGATCGCCTGCACCGACAGGCCATGTCCGAGCGCAACGTTGTGACAGACCTGATTCAACTCGGCTTGCGGCAGTTTCAAACCAGGGGCGTCGATCCCAAGGCCGTGGCCGAGATGAACGAGCCTCGAACATTCGTTGATGGTGAAGATGTGGCTGACGCGATCGGTCAGGCGCTCGGCGACATAGGCCGCGTAATCCGCAAAGGCCTTCGCGGTGTCGCGCGACATCCAGCCGCCGAAGCGGTCCTGCAATGCCTGGGGCAGATCCCAATGATAGAGCGTGGCGAACGGCTCGATGCCGTTCGCCAGGAGTTCGTCAATCAGCCGGTCGTAAAAGTCGAGGCCCTTCGGATTTGGCGTGCCTGCCCCCTCCGGGAAGACGCGCGGCCACGCGATCGAGAAACGATACGCCGTGGCTCCCAGCGCCTTCATCAATTGGACGTCGTCGCGGTACAGGCGATAGTGATCATCGGCGACATCCGCATTGCTGTGATCGAAGATGGTCCCGGGCGTGTGAGCAAAGCCGTCCCAGATCGCCGGCCCGCGGCCGTCTTCGTTGACGGCTCCTTCGATCTGATAGGCCGAGGTCGCCGTGCCCCATCGGAAATCGGCCGGAAAGCCGGCCAGCGAATTTTCACCGGCGGCTCTGCCCCCCTGCGGCTTGCCGGCATCGGCCGGATAGGCCGGCGCGGCCGACAATCCGAGCGCTGCCGCTCCGGCGAGCGTTGCGAAATGACGCCGTGAAAGTCCATCCAGCGACATCGATGTACTCCAGAAATTCACCGCTCGCGCGACGACCACAGCGCGGCGCCAAGCAGGACAAACGCGGCCGCGGTCCATAGCGACTGCCAGTTTTGAATGCCTTCATTCAGCAGGATGAAGACCGCGGCCGCCGCGAACAGCCCCGCGAATACCGACTCAGACCTTGCGCTGACCTCTGGCTTTCGACGGTTCAGCAGCGCCACCACCAGGATCGGCACCGCCGCCATGGTCAAGCTGGCAAATGGGAAGTCGCGCGACCGCGGGTCGAACATGAAGCCCAGTGCGCTTTCCGCTGCGACCATGGCAGTGAGGAGGAGCACAGCGCCGTGAAGCAGTGCCGGCAGGGATCGTGTTCGCATCTCGCGCGGTCCGATCAATTCCGCAAACGCCGGGAGTGCGCGGCCCGACATCAAGGCGTTCATGCACAGGAGCGGCAGAGCCGTTGCCGCGATCAAGAACGAGCCTTGCCGCATCAACCCGGCAAGGCCGTAGCTTTCGTGGAGCGCATTCTCGACGCTGATACCGAGCAGGATTCCGCCGACGGTGGCGGATGCCGACACCGCAAGCCACCGCGACAATGCCGTTGGCGCAGCCGAGCGCAGGCGCGCCAACAACGCCGTGACGAACATGGCGATGCTGAAAGCTAGGCCAGCGCCGAGCTGCAGCTTCCAGAACGGATAGTTGCTGACGGCAGCTCCGGGTGAATATTTCAGCCGGCGGCTTTCTCCATCGAGCCAGCCCCAATGAGCGCCCACCGTCCCTTCCCACTGGCGCTTCCATGGCTCGTCATACGCTTCGAACAAATTGATACGAACGTTCTCCCGACTGGCCTTGTCGAGCAGCTCGAAGGTGAAGCGCGCCTGATTGATGCGCGATGGCAGCGCACCGTCGCGCATGCGTCCTCGGCTCGGCCAGCCGGCCTCGCCGATGAAGATCTCCTTTCCGGGAAATGCCAGCGCGACCTTGTTGCGTGCGTCGAGCACATGCTGGGGCGCTTCCTCGGCGCGAGGCGGAACGTCTTCCCAATAGGGCAGGACGTGGATCGTCACGAAATCGACGTCATGGCCGAGCTCCGGGTAGCGCAGCCAGAAGTCCCAGGTGTCGGCGTAGCTCACGGGAACGCTGACGCGGCCTTTGGTGGAGCGGATGGCCTCGCGAAGGCCCGCCTCGGGCAGTTCACCACGGAGCAGCACCTCGTTGCCGACGATGACGGCGGTCACCACATCGGTGAACTGGTTGGCCAGCGACACCGCGGATTCGATGAGGCTGGCATTCTTCAGACGATCGCGTCCTATCCAGACGCCGAGGATCACCTTCAGCCCGACCTTTGACGCGAGCTCGGGCACCTTGTCCAGGCCGTTCTCCACCGAGTAGATGCGGATGCAGGTGCTGATCTTGGCAAGATCGGCGATATCTTCCGCGATCTGGTCCGGGCTGATGACGGCGGAGGAATTCCACGGCGTCTGGTGGCCGCGAAATGGCGCATAGGAAACACAATCCAGCTTTTTCGCGAGATCGACGGGCGCATGTCCCAATGGGACCGGCGTTGCCAGCCAGCACCAAACCGCGACAATGATGCACATGGACAGTAGGAACAGCCATAGCGGCGCGGCAACCCTAAGCGGCGATCTTATGGCGGCGCCACCGGGCAACCGGCTCGCACGATTGGGGCTTGATCCGGCGGGAACATCGAGCTGCATCAGTTGAGCGCTCCGGGCTGCGTCCGAACCGACGATCGCAGGGGAGCGCGAGGAACCATCCAGTTCGCTGAAGAAAGCGATTGAAGACATCGTTTCAAATGCTTTAGCCTGGCCCGGTCAAGCCAAAGCTAAATCCCCAAATTCGCCGCACGCAACTACGGCAGACCCCATCCGTAGATTTACGGAAGAAGTATAGCAGTGTCTTTCATGTGCCTACAAACGCAGGAATGGCAATGGGCAGGCTACGCGCGTTCTTGAAGGCCCTGGCGATTGCGCGGGGAAGCTATTGATGCGGCGACGCGAGTTCATTGCAGGCGCGGCGGCGCTGGCGGCCTGTATGCAACTTTCGAGGCGGACTGGTCTACTGACGCCGGCCTATGGCGAGGTACTGCCCCCCGGCAATCCGCTGCCTACCGGCTTCTACAATTTTACCGGCTCCAACCTCCCCAATTGGCAGAAAGCATCGGTGGCGCAGCAGCGCGGAGACGCCAATGCGATCATCGGCTGTCTCGGCGATTCAACGGTCGCCGGCCAGGGTGCCGCCAGCAACGAACTCGCGTCCAACGCCAAGAGCAAGTCGTGGCCAACGCAATTGGCAAGACTGACTCCGAACGGAAGCTGGTCAAGCGTATGGGGTGACAACAACGTCAGCGCCGCCGCCGGCGACCTTCATGCCTTCGATGCGCGGCTTCATCGCGCCGGTTGGCCGATCAGCAATATGAGGGCTCAAGTCGCTGGCGCTTGCAATGACGAGCGGAGAGTTCTGATTTGAATGTCAAACAGCAATTCCGTAGGATGGGCAGAGCGCAGCGAAACCCATCAGCTTCGGCGACGGCGGCACGAATGATGGGTTTCGCTGCGCTCTACCCATCCTACGTTTGATTTCAAACAGCAGTGAGGATGCGAGTCCGCATTCTCGCGGCGTTTTGCGCCCGAGCTTTGCGTCTCGTTTCACCCTCCTCGATATCAGAGGGCGCAGGGAAAGCCGGGTGCCGGTTGCACCCGTGGGTCCCGTGCAACAAAAAGCACGGGGGTAGGACCACAGGTCAACCGAAGCATTCCGGCTTTCCCTGCGCAGTGGTTTACGGCTTACTTCGTGCTCTCCTTGGTGACCGGGCTTTCTTGCCACCATCACCCGCGGCAGTTCTTGCTGCTCGCGAGCTTAGCGCCAGCGTCGGGGTGCCAGGACCACACGACTTCGCCGTCCGTGATGCGCGTGCTCGTCAGTCATACGCATCGCGTCCACCGCATCTCACCGCAACGTTCGTGACGATCGCGCCCCGCCCCTCATTCGCGCTGAGACGCGCGGAGTTAAATCACTGATTTGCCCGACGACGGAAGCGGAATGTTTTTCCTGCGAGGGGTGGACAGGGCAAATCACGTTGATTGGCCTAAGGAAAATCGCGCGAATGATACGACACCGTCATGCCCGGGCAAAAGCGCGAGGCGTGTCTTCGCGCAGATGTCCCGGGCATCCACGTCTTTCCACGCGCCCGAGAGAACGTGGATGGCCGGGTCAACCCCGGCCATGACGGAGGAGAGGATTGCGCGATGTGTCCCCAGTCATTCCGGGGCGATGCGACAGCATCGAGCTATGATGTGCAATTGCACATCATAGAATCCATTTCACCACAGGCGCTTGCGGCCAAATGGATTCCGGGCCCGCGCGCTTCGTACGCATCCCGGAATGACGGCGGAGTTTGCTTACTCGGTCGAAAATCACCCACAGCGGCCACTTGCGATTTAAAGACCAATTGGTCTATATGTTGGCAATGAGCCACCAGACCCCAGCACAGTTGCCCCGTGGCCGCCCCCGAAGTTTCGACATGGAAGCTGCTGTCGAACGCGCGATGGGTGTGTTCTGGTCGCGCGGCTATCACGCCACGGCGCTCCCTGACCTTCTTCGTGCGACAAAGCTCTCGCGTGGCAGCCTTTACGCGGCTTTCGGTGACAAGCACTCGCTCTTCTTGCGGGCGCTTGATCGCTACATTGCCGATGCTCTGACAAGGATGGATATCGAACTCGACCCCCGCAGAGAGCCGGTCGACGGCCTGCGGGCCTACCTTGCCGGCTACGTTGACCGCACCAGCGGTGCCAATGGTCGGCGCGGATGCCTGCTGGTGGCCGCAGCCATGGAGCTGGCTGGCCAGGATGCTGAAGTTGGTCGTCGCATCGCGAGCTTTTTCAAAGCCATGGAGGCCAGGGTGGCGGATGCGCTTTCTCGCGGGAAGGCGGCGGGCAAGTTGGCCGATGGTGTTGAGCCTTCAAGTGCCGCCCGAATTCTCGTCTGTTTCGTTGAGGGGCTGCGAGTGGTCGGCAAAACGGCACCGACTCGGATCACATCGCAAGCCACCGTTGACGCTCTTCTCGACCGCTTCATCAAGTAAACAACCCTTCGTCAGGTAATCGCCCCTTCGACGCCTCCGCTATTGGCGCAGCGATATCTAGACTGATCGGTCTTGAAAGGAAGATGCCCATGTCTGCCATCCAGATCGTCTGCGCGGTGGTCGTTCCGTTGCTCTGGGGTTATCAGTTCGTGGCCATCAAGGTGGGCGTTACGGAGTTTCCGCCTCTCTTCTTCCTCGCACTGCGCTTCCTGGCCATCGCGCTGCTGCTGGTTCCGTTCGTCAAGAGGCCCACGCGGCAACAGCTCGGCCCGATCGCAGCTATTTCGATTTTCTTTGGTGGACTGAACTTCGGACTCTTCTATGTTGGCCTTGGGCTCGGCTCGGGAAGCATGTCGGCCGTCGCATATCAGCTCGCCACGCCCTTTACTGTGCTGTTAGCCTGGCCGTTACTGGCGGAGAGGCCGTCTCTCACCACGTCCGCCGGAGTGGTGCTTGCATTCGTCGGCGTGGTCGTGTTGGCAGCGGAGCCTGGCCTGTCGGCAAATGCGCGTCCGCTGCTGCTTGTGGTCGGATCAGCCTTCGCATTCGCGGTGTCCAACGTCTTGACGAAACGCTACGGCCCTTTTGATCCCCTGGCGTTGATGGGGTGGTCGTCCCTGCTCACGGTGCCGCAGGTCATGTTGCTGTCGCTGCTCCTTGAGTATGGACAACTGGCGAGCCTTGTCACAGCGGATCACCGTGGTTGGCTGGCACTCGCCTACACAATTTTCATCGGAGGAATTGTTGGGTTTGGCCTTTGGTTCTGGCTGATCGCCCGCTGCTCCATGGGCCGCGTCGCACCCTTCGGTCTGCTGCTTCCGGTGTTCGCCTTGATTTCGAGCGTGTTATTCCTTGGCGACCGCATGACTCCAAAGTTGATTGTCGGTGGGCTGCTCGCGATCTCCGGCGTCGCTATCACACAATTAAGACCGAGCGCTCGACCGATTTGAACCCGGAAGTCGCGTCGTGGCGACTTCCGGGTTTGTGAAGGGTTTCGGATGCCGGTCGCATGATTGACGGCGCGGCATATTCGGCGGCCGGCGTCCGAAACCCTTCAAAGGCGACCTTAAACTCGCAACCAGCGAGAGGCTGATCGCGGCTTGGCAGAGTCCTTGGTGGGACTTAGCACAAGCGGCACGCCCCCCAGGATGCGCAGCAACCCGCGCAACCACCAACCCCCCAGCCACCATACCCCCAGCCACCGAACCCGATGTCGTCATCGAACCCGATGTCGTCATAGAACCCGACGCTGAACCCGCAGCCGCCGCAACCGCAACCACGGAAGCCAAGGCAACCACGGAAGCCACCGCAACCTCGGACGCCAACAAACCTGGCACCACCGCAACCTCGGACGCCAACAAATCCGCCACCACCGCAACCTCGGACGCCAACAAACCCGCCACCACCGCAACCTCGGCCGCCAGCAAATCCACCACCACCGCAACCTCCGCCGCCGACAAATCCGGCACCACCGCAACCTCGGCCGCCGCCAAACCCGCCACCACCGCAACCTCGGCCGCCGCCGCAACCGCCGCCACCATGGCCGCACCCGCAACCGCCGCAGCCGCCGCCGCGCGCCAGCTGCACGCCGCGACCAAAGTTTTCTCTATCGAAGAGATGGAACGTGGCCAGACTGACGTCGGCCATTTCCTCCTCGCCGAGAAAGAAGCGCTGATTTGGCGAGGTATTGTAAGGCTGCGGGACACCGGCAGCGGGCATCGTGGATGCGGATGCACTACCCGCCAGCGAAAGACCCAGTCCGACGGCACCTAGCACCTTCACGGTGGCGGCTTTGGTTGCGCGTTTCTGCTTCGAAGCCTGCTTGACCCTTGGCATGGTCGCACCCTCCGTAAGTTCTTGTGAAACGCTCGGGAAGACTGCGCTCGGCGAAACCGGCGCGCAAGGGCTACTTGTGCCATAACATGCGAAACATCTCATCGAGTTCCATTCATCTTCATGAACGGAGATCGACACATAACCGCTTTTGGTTGAGCAGAATCGCGCCATCTGCGTACACGCAGCATGGACCTGCATGTCGAATTCTGGCCCGTTGCGTCATTTACTGCCGCGCAGCAATTCCATCGCTTTGGGCGCGAAGCGGATATCGACTTCAGTGGATCGCACAAGCGGCGTAGGCGACGGAGCTCTTCTTCGGGCCCACATCGCGGCGCCAAGCCGTGCCTCAAATCCCGAGATAGAGGCATGGATTGCTTCGCTTCGCTCGCAATGACGGCGGAGTTTGCGGCGAGCGCCGGCGCAAGGCGGTCGGCCTCACCGGCTGCCAGTGCGATCCAGACCGGTGGGCGTTGATATCGACCAAATCGAGCTGTCGATCATCTGCACAGCTTCGTCATCGTTCACCCTCATCCCGCTTTGGCGGCCAAGCGGACATCCGGCCGGCATCTGCTGAACTTGGGAGGGCCTACCTGACCCTCAGTGTCTCAAAATGCGATTTCCCGATTGCTGCTTACTCACTCTCGTCCTTCACCAACGGTCCTAAGAGACCTATTGACATAAAAAAATAGATAACAACGGGCGACATTATCGACCTCAGAAGCGACTGGTGGGAAAAACTGCTGACTGGGTAGTAGCGGACAAGGACGAAGCAAGCTACGCCCAACAGAAACGAACCTACAAACGGCCATGGCCATCTCCGAAACAGGGTATTACTCACACGGAAATTGCGTAAGAATATCGCCATGAATACCAAGGCAGCAGCTCCTGACAGGAGCAGATTGAACGACTTCAAGAAAACGAAAACGCATTCGTAGCGAGGCAGAGAGCTTCTGACGGCATTTATCTCGTCGTTCAATGAAGGCCACACATGAGACGAATAACCCGCCAGCCCGCAGCCTAGCTGAGAATCCGTGCCGAGACCGAAACCGACCACTACCGAGAAGTACGACGCGAGCAGCAACCATACGACTGCCATGCATAATTTTCGTCCTGCTTCCATGGATAGCATGCGAGATGACCTTTTTATTCTTCGGCGGGTCGAACAAGCAGGCTACGCGGTGCAGCTGGTCTGGAGCGACACCTTCTTCGAGCCGACATCGCGGCGCCTAGCGTATCTCAAATGCCCAAATACCGGTGCTGCAGATCGGGCTCGGCGACCAGTTGCTCCGATGTGCCGCTCCACACGGTCCGGCCGCGCTCGATGATGTAATGGCGGTCGGCGATGCGGGCGAGGTTTCCGACGTTCTTGTCGATCACCAGCACGGACTGGCCGCGTCCTTTCAGCATCGACAGGCAGCTCCAGATCTCGTCGCGGATCAAGGGGGCGAGGCCTTCGGTGGCCTCGTCCAGGATCAGGAGTTTCGGATTGGTCATCAGTGCGCGGCCGATGGCGAGCATCTGCTGCTCGCCGCCGGAGAGCGTGACGCCCATGTTGCTGCCGCGCTCGGCGAGCCGCGGGAACAGCGCGTGGATCTTCTCCAGCGTCCAGGGATCCGAGCTGCGCAGACGATTGCCTGAGGCCGCGACCAGGTTTTCGCGCACGGTCAGGTTCGGGAAGATCTGCCGGCCCTCCGGCACCAGGCCGATGCCGAGTTTCGCAATCTTGTAGGAGGGCAGGCCACGCACCTGTTGCCCGGCGAAGCGGATCGCGCCTGATCGCGCCGGGGTCAATCCCATGATGGAGCGGATCGTGGTGGTCTTGCCCATGCCGTTGCGGCCCATCAGCGCGACCATCTCGCCGCTCTTGATCGAGAGCGACAGGCCGAACAGCACCTGGCTGAGGCCGTAGCAGGTCTCGATCCTCTCCACTTCAAGCAACGTGTCAGCCAATTGGGTCTCCCTGGCGGGTCACCGCATGCTGCTCGCCGAGATAGGCCCGCTTCACCTCTTCGTGCCGGCGGATCGCATCCGGCGTATCGCAGGCGATAACGCGGCCATAGACCAGGACCGTGATGCGGTCGGCGAGTGCGAACACCGCTTCCATGTCGTGCTCGACCAGCACGATGGTGAATTCCTTGCGCAGCTCCTTCAGCAGTCCGACCATCCGCGCGGACTCGGTGACGCCGAGGCCTGCCATCGGCTCATCCAGCAGCAGGAGCTGCGGCTTGGTTGCGAGCGCCACCGCGAGTTCGAGCTCACGCTGCTCGCCATGGCTAAGCTCGGAGACCAGGACATCGGCGCGCGATCCGAGGCCGACGCGTTCCAGCGCCGCACGCGCGGTATCGCGCAGGTGCTTCTCCTTGCGCGCGTTGCCCCAGAAGCGGAAGGAGTGGCCGTCATGCGCCTGCGCCGCGAGCGCGACATTGTCGATCGCGGTGAAATCCTTGAGCAGCGAGGTGATCTGGAACGAGCGCGCCAGCCCGAGCCGGCTGCGCCGATAGGACGGCAGCCGCGTGACGTCGCGACCGGCAAAATGGATGCTGCCGGAATTCGGCATCAATTGCCCGGTCAACTGGCTGATCAGCGTGGTCTTGCCGGCGCCATTGGGGCCGATGATCGCGTGCAACTCGCCGCGCGGCACCTCGAGCGACAGATTGTCGGTGGCGAGGATGCCGCCGAAACGGCGCACCAGATTGTCGACGCGAAGCAGGGGATCAGCCACGACGCACCCTCCCGAGCAGGCCCATGATGCCACCACGCGCGAACAGCACGATCAAGACCAATAGCGGGCCCATGATCAGCGCCCAATATTCGGTGAACTGCGACAGCAATTCTTCCAGCACGAGGAAGACAATCGCGCCGATCAACGGGCCGAACAGCCAACCCATGCCGCCGAGGATCACCATCACCATGAGTTCGCCGGAGCGGGTCCAGTACATCACGGCCGGGCTGACGAAATCCGTATTGTTGGCGAGCAGTGCGCCGGCAAGGCCGCAGATCGTGCCCGCGATGACGAAGCAGGTCAGCCGGTAGCGATAGGCCGGAAAGCCGATCGCCTGCATGCGCTGCTCGTTGGAGCGCACGCCCTGCACCACCAGGCCGAACCGCGAATTGACGATGCGCCAGATCAGGTAGATGCCGCCGAGGAGGCAGGCGAGGCAGAGATAGTAGAACTGCGTGCGGTCCGAGAGGTTGATCAGCCCGTCGAAGGTGCTGCGCTTGTAGATGGTCAGGCCGTCGTCACCGCCATAGCGCGACAGCGCGGAGGCGACGTAATAGGCCATCTGCGCGAAGGCGAGCGTGATCATGATGAAATAGACGCCGCGGGTGCGCAGGGAGAGCGAGCCGATCACCAGCGCAAACAAAGCGGAGACGGCGAGCGCCACCGGCCACTGGATGAAGCCGGAGCCGATGCCCTCGGCCGCCAGGATGCCGACCGCATAGCCGCCGATGCCGAGATAGGCGGCGTGGCCGAAGCTCATCATGCCGCCATAGCCCATCATCAGGTTCAGGCTCGAGGCCGCCAGCGCAAAGATGATGATGCGCGTGAACAGCGTCAGGATGAAGATATTGCCTGTAACAGCCGAATAGACCGGCAGCAGGACAAGCGCGGCGCAAACCACCGCCACAACGGCGTTGCTGGCGTTGAGCTTGAACTTCATCGCTTGGCGGCCGGAAACAGCCCCTCCGGCCGCATGACCAGCACGATCGCCATCAACAAATAGATCAGCATCGAGGACAAAGCGGGTGCGGCGGTCGAGGCGGCGGCGCCGCTCAGCACCTTGCGCAGGAGATCCGGCAGGAAGGCGCGGCCGAGCGTGTCGATCAGGCCGACGAAGATCGCGGCGAGGAAGGCGCCGCGGATCGAGCCGATGCCGCCGATCACGATGATGACGAAGGCGAGGATCAGGATGTTCTCGCCCATGCCGATCTGCACGGTCAGGATCGGCGCCTGCATCAAGCCGGCAAGGCCCGCGAGCGCGGCCCCAAGACCGAACACCAGCGTGAACAGCAGCTTGATGTTGATGCCGAGCGCACCGGCCATCTCGCGGTTGGAGGCGCCGGCGCGGATCAGCATGCCGATGCGGGTGCGCATCACCACGAGATAGAGCAGCGCGGCGACCAGCAGCGCGACAATGATGATCGAGAGCCGGTAGGCCGGATAGTACACGCCGGGCAGCAGCTGCACCGGGGTGGTCAGCCATGTCGGCAGCGGCAGCGCAAGGCCCGCCGGGCCCCAGATCAGCCGCACCATGTCATTGAAGAACAGGATCAGGCCGAAGGTCGCCAGCACCTGGTCGAGATGGTCGCGGCCATAGAGATGCCTGAGCGCCACGAATTCAAGGGCGATGCCGAGCAGAAGCGTGGCGGCGAGCGCGAGGATCGCGCCAAGCACGAAGCTGCCGGTCCAGCCGACAAAGGTCGCGGCGAAATAGGCGCCCATCATGTAGAGCGAACCATGCGCCAGGTTCACGAAATCCATGATGCCGAACACCAGCGTGAGCCCGGCCGCCAGCAGGAACAAGAGCAGGCCGAACTGCAATCCGTTCAGAAGTTGTTCGATCAGAAGGAACATCGGGAGCTTAAGTCAGCCTCACAAACAAAACAGCGGCAGCGCGCATGCGCCGCCGCCTTCTCCCTCGCCCCGCCCTTGCGGGGTCGAGACGAGCGAAAGCTCGCTCTGAGAGCGTTGGCGTGAGGGGCTGCCTCCACGAACACCGCGCTCGCGGAGAGGCCCCCTCACCCGGATCGCAAGAGCGATCCGACCTCTCCCCGCAAGCGGGGCGAGGTGACTTACAATTACTTCATCGGGCACTTGTCGTGAAACCGGTCCTGGTCGTTCTCGACGATGGTTGCGACGGTCTTCAGCGATAGCTGACCGTCCGCGTCCTTGACCACGTCCTGCAGGTAGAAATTCTGGATCGGGATGTGGTTGTTGCCGTATTTGAACGGACCACGCAGCGACTTGAAGTTCGCCTTCTCCATCTCCGCCTTCATCGCGTCCTTTTTGGTCAGGTCGCCCTTCACTGCGACCACCGCGCTGTTGATGAGCTGGGCGGCGTCATAGGCCTGCGCGCCATAATAGGTTGGGCGCAGGTTCGCGTATTTCTTGCGGTAATCGGCGACGAAACGCTTGTTCTCTTCATTCGGCAAATCGTTCACCCATTCCTGGGCCCCGGGAACGCCGAGCGCGTTCTCCTTTTGCAGCGGCAACGACAATTCGTCGATGGTGAAGGCGGTGTAGAGCGGGATCTGCTGCTTGATGCCAGCCTGCACATACTGGTTGAGGAACTGCACACCGGCGGCGCCCGGATAGAACACGAAGATCGACTCGGCCTTCGAGTTGCGCGCCTTGGTCAGCTCGGCGGAGAAATCGAGCTGGCTCGGCCACACCGTATATTCCTCGCCGACCACTTCGCCCTTGAAGGTGCTCTTGACGCCCGCAAGCATGTCCTTGCCGGCGGCATAGTTCGGCCCGATCAGGAACACCGATTTCACGCCCTTCTGGTTCATGTAGAGGCCCATGGCGGCGGGCGTCTGGTCGTTCTGCCAGGAGGTCGAGAAGACGTAAGGGGAGCAAAGCTCGCCGGCGAGCTGCGACGGACCGGCATTGGCCGAGATCAGGAAGGTCTTGCTGTCGACGGCGGTCTTCAGCGAGGCCAGGAGCACGTTCGACCAGATGTAGCCGACGATGAAATCGACCTTGTCGGACTGCATCAGTTTCTCGGTCTTCTGCTTGCCGATATCGGGCTTCTGCTGGTCGTCCTCATAGATCACCTCGACCGGCTTGCCGTCCATCTTGCGGCCGAGATGGTCAAGCGCCAGCTCGAACGAGTTCCGCATATCGTTGCCGATGACGGCGGTCGGACCGCTGAAAGTCGAGACAAAGCCGATCTTGATGGTGTCAGCCGCCAATGCGGGCTGGGCCAGCGCCAGCGCGGTGACGCCCGCCAGCCAAAATGACGTTTTCATGTCCACTCCCCTCCTCCTCAACCATTCCAACCGACCCGCCAGGCGGGTGAACCGTCCGGCAGCGTTGTCCGTGCCCCCGTCACTCCCTTTTTAGGTGACGTGTTTTGTGCGCGGAATCCTGACCGGGCAGCAAGCGCGAACCGAAGGCGGCGTTTAGAACCTTCGGCGCATGCTTGCGCCTGATCTGCACCATAATTCGTAAAATGCGAGGCTGGCAAGAATTATAGTGCCGGTTGCGCGGGCAACCATTGTCGCAGTTCTGGAGCTGTTGCCGGCCCCGCTGGCTGGCGCAATAGCCCCGACACTTTCGCTGGCCGGCGCACTGTTCAATAGCCTGATGCTCACGGCGACGGCACCGCGAGGGCTGACCCCACACGCTTTCGCTATCGTGCGATTAGAAAGAAGCGCCTTGGAACGACTACGCGAACTAATACATAATTCGCCCGGAGATACCGAGAACCCTGGGGCCATATTCGATGACGACGCCGCCGAAAGATCCGCATCACGTGGTGATTGTCGGCGCGGGGTTTGGCGGCCTGGAGGCGACCTTTGGGCTCGCCGGCGCGCCGGTGAAGATTACCTTGATCGATCGCCGCAACCATCATCTGTTCCAACCGCTGCTCTACCAGGTCGCAACCGCTTCGCTGGCGACCTCCGAAATCGCCTGGCCGATCCGCTACCTCCTGCGCGACCGCCGTGAGGTGACGACGCTGTTCGCCAACGTCAACAGCATCGACACCGAAGGCAAGCGTGTCGTGCTCGATGACGGCGACAGCGTCCCCTACGACACGCTGATCCTGGCGACCGGCGCACGCCACGACTATTTCGGCCACGACGAATGGGAGCCGTTCGCACCGGGCCTCAAAACGCTCGAGGATGCCACCACGCTGCGGCGCCGCATCCTCGTCGCCTTCGAGCGCGCCGAGCGCGAGACCGATCCGGCGCGCCGGGCAGCACTACTCACCTTCGTCATCGTCGGCGCCGGACCGACCGGCGTCGAAATGGCCGGCACCATCGCCGACCTCGCACGCGATACGCTGGCGCCCGACTTCCGCAACATCGACACCCACAAGACCCGCGTCGTGCTGATCGAGGCGGGCTCGCGGGTGCTCGCGGGCTTTCCCGACGATCTTTCGACTTATGCGCAGCGCTCGCTGGAAAAGCTCGGCGTCGAGGTCATGCTGGGCGCGCCGGTCACCGAATGCGATGCCGACGGCGTGGTTTATGGCGGCAAGAGGCTGGACGCACGGACCATCATCTGGGCCGCCGGCGTGCGCGCCTCGCGGGCCGCCGAATGGCTGAACGCCCCCGCCGACCGCGCCTACCGGCTGCAGGTCAATCCCGACCTCACCGTCCCCGGCCATCCCGACATCTTTGCGATCGGCGACACCATCACGATCGCCGGCCCCGACGGCAAGCCGGTGCCCGGCATCGCGCCAGCCGCGAAGCAGGAAGGGCGTTATGTCGCATCGCTGATCAGGGCGCGGCTCGAGGGCCGCACGCTGCCGCCATTCCGCTACAAGCACCAGGGCAGCCTCGCCCAGATCGGCAAGCGGCTCGCCGTGATCGATTTCGGCTGGCTCAAGCTGCGCGGCGCCATCGCCTGGTGGATCTGGGGCATCGCCCACATCTACTTCCTGATCGGCATCCGACACCGCCTCAGCGTCGCGCTGAGCTGGCTCTGGATTCACGCCCGCGACCAGCGCGCGGCCCGGCTGATCACGCAAGGCAGCAGCAAGGTGGCGCGATAACTTTAACCAAAAAGAACCGCTGGAACGTCCTTATTGCGGGCAGCGACCCCGCAGCGATGATTGAAATATGAGCACTCAAACCTCCCCCAGGAAGCCGCGCCGGCCGAGAGCCGCGCAAGCTGCTTCTGTCAATTCCGGCCCGACACTCGACCTCGACCGCTATGTGCCGGGCTTCGTCACCTTCATTGCCAACAAGCTCTCCAACAGCGCCACCACGCTCTACCAGCGTCATTTCGGCGTCAACGTCACCGAGTGGCGGATCATGTCGCAGCTCGCGATCGAGCCGGGCATCCCGGCCTCCCGCATCTGCCACATCATCGGCTTCGACAAGGGACCAGTGAGCCGGACGCTGGCGCTGTTGCAAAAGCGCGGGCTGGTCGCGATCCGCGCCAACCCGCATGACGGCCGCAGCCATTCGATCGCGCTGACGGCCAGAGGCCGCGCGATCCATGACAAGGTTATCGTCGCCGCGCTCGATCGCGAGCGTCGGCTGTTGTCCTGCCTGCGCAAGGACGAGCGGGAGGTGTTGATCGATCTGTTGCGGCGGCTGCACAATAATCTCGGCGCCATCACCGGCCGGACCGGCTCCTGACTCCAGGTCCGGTGTCAGCCGGCGCAGGCGATCCATTCACGCGAAGCATCATCGTCCAGTACCGCTACCGCGCCGGCGCGGCGCGTCAGCACCGCGCGCTGGTTGATGTAGCCCTTGTCGGTGATCTCGCCGCCGTCGACGGAGGCGGGCTCCGCAAGCAACAGCGCGCGCGTGGCATGGCCGGAGGAGTTGCCGCTCTGCGCCTTCAGTCTTGCAAGACCCTGCCCGATCGCGCCGCGGATCATTTCATGGCCGATCACATCGGAAACATCGGCGCTGTCAGGCAACCCGGCCCGCGCGCGGCAGGCGGCGATATTGGGGAATACCAGGAAGCGAACCTCGTCGCCGCCATGACCGGTGACGACGATGTCCTGCGCGAGCGGCGCCAGTGCGGCGATGCCGGCGACGCGCAGCGTGCCGACGCTGACCCAGGTGCCGGAATTGAGCTTGAAATCCTCGGCAACGCGGCCGTCGAAGAACAGCCCGCGCTCAGGCTTTTCCGGATCGGCAAACTTCACGGCATCGCCGATCCGGTAAAAGCCCTCCTCGTCGAACGCCTGCGCGGTCAGCTCCGGCGCCTTCCAGTAGCCCGGCGTGACATTGGGGCCACGCACGCGCACCTCGAGCTTGTCGCCGGAGGCGACGAGCTTCAATTCGGTGCCCGGGACCGGCACGCCGATATTGCCGGAACGCTCCGCCAGGAAATGGCAGTCGGTCGCGAGCGGCGACGTCTCGGTCGAGCCCCAGGCCGACACCATCGGAAGCCGACGGCCGACCGTCTTCATGGACAATTCTTCCAGCGCGTCCCAAAGATTTTGCGGCAGCGCCGCGCCGGCATAGAAGGCGAACTTCACCTCGCAGAAGAATTTGCGGCGCAACGCGTCATCGCTCTGAAGCGTCGCGATCAGCATGTCGAAACCGCGCGGCACGTTGAAATAGACCGTCGGCACCACGCTGCGCAGATTGGCGAGCGAGGTCGCGAACAGGCCGGGCGCCGGCTTGCCGCCGTCGATATAAAGCGTGCCGCCGTTGCGCAGCACCAGGTTGAAATTGTGGTTGGCGCCGAAGGTGTGGCTCCAGGGCAGCCAGTCCAGGATCACGAGATCATCGCGCACTGTATCGAGGAAGGTCCAGGTCTGGGCCTTGGCCTGCTGGCTCGAGGTCAGCATACGCTGGGTGTTGATCACGGCCTTTGGCGCGCCCGTTGACCCCGAGGTGAACAGGAATTTTGCAATGGTGTCCGGTGTCACCGCAGCGAAGGCTTTTTCCACGTCCGCGGTCTCCGGCGTAGCCGCGATGGCGCTGAACGAAATGGCGTCGCTGTCGTCGGCATTGCCGCTGATGATGCTCGCGGTATGCAGCGGCTTGACCGCGGCAAGCGCCGCCGCGAACGGCCTGGTGGCGGAAACATAGATCGCGCCGGGCTCGAGCAGCCGGACCATGCTCTTCAGCTTGTCGAAATCTTTCGACATCAGCGAATAGGCCGGCGAGATCGCCGCCGAGGGCACCCCAACGTGCTGGGCGGCCAGCGCGAGCAGCGCATGATCGATGCTGTTATCAGAGAGGATCATCACCGGACGTTCGACGCCGAGACCCTGCGCAAGGATCCAGGAGGCAAGCGAACGCACCTGCCGCAGGGCATCGGCATAGCTGAGGGTGGTCCAGGGCGCCTCGACATCGGCGCGCTCGGCGAGGAAGACCCGGTCCGGCGTCAGCCGCGCCCAATGCTCCAGCCAGTCGCCGACGCAGCGCGCGCCTTCGCGCAGGGGCACGGTCGATCTCACGATGATGCTGCCGTCGTTCCGCCGATCGGCAACGATCGCGGGCACGGCAAACAGCATTTCGGGATCATCGCGGCGGGCGACGGCTAAGGTCATTGGGGCTTCCTCACACGCCCTCTTTGCTGGGGCTGGCTCTGCTCTACGCGACTATCCCGCCATCAGGCAATGTCGCCGCACGCCGCGGATAGAGGATCGCAAAGCTTGCGGTACTGCGCCCAAAAATTGGGCAGAGCATCGCAACCGGTCGTCGTTGCGCGCTTCCGCCGGTTCTCGGCGAGAGACTTAAGTCACGGAGATTACAGCCCGATTTCCGCAAGCACCCCAATACTGCAAATGTACACAATGGCACATCGCTTGCTTCGGTGGGCTTGGGTTTTGTCAGGCCGGGCGCCGTCGATTGTGACGGAGATCGGCCGACCAAATGGACGAGGCACCACGTGACTGAAACCGTCGCTGAGATCCTTGCTGCGCACCGCGCCGGCACCATGACGCCTGCGGAAACGGTCGCGCGCAGTTTTCAGCGCATCCACGACCATGGCGATCCCGCCGTCTTCATCACCCTGCGCGCCGAGAAAGACGCGCAAGCCGAAGCCGAGGCGCTGGCCGGCAAGGACGCCGCGCGCCTGCCGCTTTATGGCGTGCCGGTCGCGGTGAAGGACAATATCGACGCCGCGGGAATGTCGACCACGGCGGCTTGTCCAGCCTTCTCCTATATGCCGACGCATGACGCGACTGCCATCGCGCGGTTGCGCGCGGCCGGCGCCATCATCATCGGCAAGACCAATCTCGACCAGTTCGCGACCGGCCTAGTCGGCGTGCGCTCGCCCTACGGGATCCCGAAAAATCCAGTCCGCAACGACCTCATTCCGGGCGGATCGAGCTCGGGATCGGCGGTTGCGGTCTCCGCCGGACTGGTGCCGCTGGCGCTGGGCACGGATACCGCGGGAAGCGGCCGCGTGCCGGCGATGCTCAACAACATCGTGGGACTGAAGCCAAGCCTCGGATTGATCTCGACCGCCGGCGTGGTGCCGGCCTGCCGTACGCTCGATTGCATCTCGGTGTTCTCGCTCACCGTCGACGACGCCATGACGGCGCTGAAGGTGATGGCCGGCACTGATGGCGCCGATCCTTTCTCGCGCGAGCGACCGCTTGGCAAGATGACGGAGTTGCCGGCCAAGCTTCGGCTCGGTGTCCCCCGCAAAGGGCAGTTGATCTTCTTCGGCGACCGCCAGTCGGAGCAGCTTTATGCTGAGGCGATCGAGCGCTGGGCCGCGCTCGGCGCGACGCTGGTCGAATTCGACCTCGAGCCGTTCTACGAGACTGCGCGGCTGCTCTACGAAGGCCCGTGGGTTGCCGAGCGCTATCTGGTGATCCGCGATCTGCTCGCCTCGTCGCCGGAGTCGATCCACCCGGTCACGCGCGAGATCACCGCGGCCGGCGCGCGGCTCACCGCCGCCGAAACATTTGCCGCGCTCTATCGGCTGCAGGCACTGCGCCGGATCGCCGAGCGCGCCTTCGCCTCGATGGAGGCGATCGTGCTGCCGACGGCGCCGACAGTCTATTCAACGGCGCAGGTGCTGGCCAATCCGATCGAGCTCAACAGCCGGCTCGGCACCTATACCAATTTCGTCAACCTGCTCGACCTCTGCGGCCTCGCGCTGCCCTCGGCGATGCGGCCAGACGGCGCGCCGTTCGGCATCACGCTGCTGGCGCCGGCCGGCCGCGACGCGCTGCTTGCCAGCATCGGCCGCGTCTTCCATGCCGATACAAAGCTGCCGATCGGCGCGAAGTCGCTGCCGCAGCCGCTGCTCGCTCCGCTACCGCCGTCAAGCGGCGAAGACATTCCGATTGCTGTGGTCGGCGCGCACCTGTCCGGCATGGCGCTGAACGGCGAGTTGCGCGCGCTCGACGGACGTTTGCTCGAGGAGACCGCGACCGCGCCGGACTACAAGCTCTATGCGCTCGGCACCACGCCGCCGAAACCCGGGATGCTGCGCGTCGAAGCGGGCAGCGGCGCATCGATCGAGCTCGAACTCTGGGCGCTCTCGCCGTCATCCTTTGGCAAGTTCGTCGCCGCGATCCCGCCGCCGCTCTCGATCGGCACCATCCGCCTCGCCGACGGCCGCGAGGTGAAGGGCTTTATCGTGGAGCCGGCGGCGATCAACGGCGCCCGCGACATCTCCGCCTTCGGCGGCTGGCGTGCGTTCATGGCGGAGAGCGCTACGGTCTAGCCGTCATTGCGAGCGCAGCGAAGCAATCCATGCCGCCGCTTGTGGAGAGATGGATTGCTTCGCTGCGCTCGCAATGACGTGGAGGACACGTTTCCGACAACACCGATTTCGTAGATGGGCAAAGCGAAGCGTGCCCACCACCACGAGCAGTGCGCGAGATGGTGGGCACGCTTCGCTTTGCCCACCCTACGGGACTACGAAACTACACCGACACCGAGTAGATCTCGTATTCGCCGCGTACCAATGTGATGTGGGCGCGCATGGCGGCGGCGGCGCCGGTCTTATCGCCGCGCAGGATCGCGACCACGACGCGATCGTGCTCGACATGCGATTTTGCCAATCGTCCGAGATTGCGGAACTGGGCGCGGCGGAACGGCTGCACCCGGACCCGTGTCGCCAACGTCATCTCGGCGATATAATCGTTGTGCGACCCGGCATAGATCGTGTTGTGGAAGCGCTCGTTGACCTCGTGAAAGCGCTCGGGATTGCCGGTGTAGCTGAGCACGCGCAATTCCTCATGCACGGCTTCGAGCGCATGCCGGTCGGTTGCCGTCATCCGCTCCGCAGCGAGTCCCGCGCACAGCGCTTCCAATTCCGCCATCGCCTCGAACATGCCGGTAAGCCGTTCGACCGAGGGCCGCGCCACCACCGCACCGCGATGGGCGCGCGCTTCGACCAGGCCGCTCGCCGCAAGCTGGCGCAGCGCCTCGCGCACCGGCGTGCGCGAGACATTGAAGCGGCGCGCGATATCGGATTCGTCGAGCGGCGAGCCCGGCCCGAGCGCGCCGCGCACGATCTCATCGGCGAGCTGCAGGCGCAGCTCTTCGGCGCGCGTGATCCTGGATTGTTGCGGAGACGGACGGTCGACGCGCCGCACCAGCATGTCCGGTCCGGCGGCGGCAGGGCGACGCGGAAGGTCGTCCAGACTCATGTCTTCGGATCCTTCGGTTCGTCGATGATGCTGACATGAGCGGCAACGATTCTCCAGCCCTCGGGGAAGCGTATCCACGTCTGCATCTGCCGCCCCACCTTGCCAGGTGCGGAGTCGCGATAGAACAGGGTCGACGCGACCGCGGTGTCGCGGCCGTAGGTCGATATCACCGTCTTGTCGATCCGGCGATTGAGCCCGGCCGGCGAGCGCCCGGCGCGGAACGCCATGATCGCGTCATAGCCATAGAGATTCTCGCCCATGCCGTAGCGCAGCGTCCGCTTGTCGTTGCGGAACAGCTCATCCAGCACGGCGACGTCGTTCGACACCAGCGCCTTCTCGTAGCGCTCGAATTGCGCAGTCACTTCGGCGAGCACGTCGGGCAGATCGATGTCCATTCGCTAGAATCCTCGCGGCGGCGGCGCGGCGGCCGCGCCCATTTGCTCCAAAGCGTAGGCGACCCGCAGCGCGATGTCCTCGCGCCAGGGTGCGGCGATGATCTGCACTCCGATCGGCATCGGCTCGAGCGGAACCGGCACCGCCACCACCGGCAGGCCGATGAACGAAATCGGCTGGGTGTGAATGCCGATATTGGCGCGCACCGGCAGTTCGACGCCATCGAGCGTGAAGTTCACCTGCCCAAGCTTCGGCGCCACGCAGGGCGTTGCCGGGGCCAGGATCACGTCAACCGTCATGAACAGCTCCAGTACCTTCTCGCGGTACCAGCGGCGGAATTTTTGCGCCTTGTCGACATAGGGCGCCGGGATCATCGCACCCGCGATCAGGCGATCACGCACCGCGGGATCGAAATCATTCGGCCGCTTGCGCAGGCGATCGAGATGCAGCGAGGCGCCTTCCGTTGTCGTGATGACATAGGCCGCCGAGCGGGCCCGCGCGGCTTCCGGAATTTCGACCGTACGCGTCGCGTTGAGCGCCTTGGCGATGCGGCCGACGGCTTCAACCGCCTCCGGAAAGATGTTCTGCTGGAAATAGCCGCCGGCAATGGCGATGCGGAGATCACGGATGCCTCGCGCAAGCTGTGGCACAACCGGCTCGACCGGCCGCGGGCTGCAGGCGGCATCATCAGGATCCAGTCCTTGCATCGCGTCATAGGATAATGCGAGGTCACCTGCGCTTCGCGCCAGCGGCCCGAGATGATCAAAGCTCGCGACGAACGGAAAAGAACGCGCGCGCGACAGCCGGCCATAGGTCGGCTTCAGACCGAAGATACCGCAGAAGGACGACGGCACGCGGATGGAGCCATTGGTGTCGGAGCCGAGCGCGATCGGCACCAGGGCGCCGCCGACCGCACTGCCGGAGCCGCCCGAGGAGCCGCCCGCCATCCGCGTCGGATCGTGCGGATTGCGCGACGGACCGTCATGCACGTTCTCACCGGTGAAGTCATAGGCGTATTCGCCCATGTTGAGCGCGCCGACCAGCACGGCGCCGGCTGCTTCCATCCGCTCGATCAGCGTCGCATCGCGCGCGGCCGGCGGCAGATCGCGATTGATCTTCGATCCGGCGCGCGTGGAGAGGCCCTGCACGTCGAACAGGTTCTTCACCGCGAAGGGCACGCCCGCGAGCGGGCCGACGGTCTGGCCGGCCGCAATCGCTGCATCAAGGGCTTTGGCCTTGGCGCGGGCGCGATCGGCGGTGATATCGGTGAAGGCGTTGAGCACGGAGTCGTGCTTGGCGATGCGGGCGAGCGCCGCCTCGGTTGCTTCCAGCGCGGAGAGCTTTCGCGCGGCGACGGCCTGCGCGATGTCGGCGGCGGACAAGGATTGATCGGTCATTGCGCTATCAGGCGGAGTAGACACTGGCCGGCTCGGTCTCGTCAGGCAACGGGAATTCGTCCACCATCCGTGCCAGTCTCAGCGAGACCTCGAGATTGGCACGAACCGCCGGCCGCCAGGCGTCCTCGACCGGCAGCCCCATCGCCGTTGCGACGGCGTCGATATAGTCATCCAGGTTGTCGGCAGCCATGACTCTCCCACCCGACGATCTCAACTCAACCACGATCCGATGACTTGGATCGAATCACAACCTCATCTGTTTTATCGAGCGCCGGGAAAGCCTGCGTGCCTGTTTTCTTTCCGGAGGCTGCTCAATGAACAGGCAACGGCGGATGCGGGATCGCCGTCAGCAGCTCCTTTGTATAAGCTTCCTGCGCATCGCCCAAGACCTTTTCGGAACTCCCCTGTTCGACGATCTTGCCGCTGCGCATCACGATGACGCGGTCGCACAACAGGCGCACGACGTTGAGATCGTGTGATACGAAAAGATAGCTCATCCCCATCGACTGCTTGAGATCCTGCAACAGGTTCAGCACCACCGCCTGCACCGAGACATCGAGCGCGGCCGTCGGCTCATCGAGGATGACAAGCTTTGGATGCAGCGCAATCGCCCGCGCGATGCCGACGCGCGCCTTCTGGCCGCCGGACAGTTGATGCGGGAAGCGGTCGAGGAGATTGACGGGAAGACCGACCAGCGTGGCGAGTTCCTCGCAGCGGGCCCGCAATGCGTCCCGTCCCCTGATGTCGCCGAGTTGCAGAAGCGGATCGGCGATCGCGCGCGCAGCGGTGAAGCGGGGATTGAGGCTGTCGGTCGGATCCTGGAACACCATCTGGATCCGGCTGCGCAGCGGCAATCGCGCAAAGGATGGCGGCTTGATCTCGCCGATTTCTTCACCGTCGAAGGCGATACGGCCGGAGGTCTGGTCCAGGAGCCGCATCACCATCATCGACGTGGTCGATTTGCCGCAGCCGGATTCGCCGACCAGGCCGACGCTCTCGCCACGGCCGACATGGAAACTGATGCCGTCGACGGCGCGGAACACCTCCTGCTCCACCGGCGGCTTGCGGCCGAACAATTTTGACAGCATCGCACCTGCGCCCTGGCGCGGATATTCCTTGACGAGCTTTTCGACGAGGAGGAGCGGCTCTGTCTTCTCGTCATCCCCGGGCTTGACCCGGGGGTCCATCCCTTCAGGAGAAGAGTTTTTCGAAGATCGATGGATGGCCGGGTCAAGCCCGGCCATGACGGAGTTAGCGTCGTCCTCCGGCAGCAGATCGCGCAGCGACACGCCGATCCGCGGCGTCGCGCGCATCAGCTTCTTGGTATAGGGATGCTCGGGCTTGGCGAAAATATCGGCCGACCTGGCGGTCTCGACCACGCGGCCTTTCTCCATCACCACGACGCGGTCGCAATAAGCGGCGGCGAGGCCAAGATCATGCGTGATCAGGATCGTCGACATCGAACGACGCTTCGTCAATTCGACGATCAGCTCCATCACCGCCTTCTGCGTGGTGACGTCGAGACCGGTGGTGGGCTCGTCCGCGATCAGGAGCTGCGGATTGCAGGCCAGCGCAAGCGCGATCACGACGCGCTGGCACATGCCCCCCGAAAGCTCGAACGGATAGGCGTGATAACGCTCGCGTGGCCGGGCGATCTTGACCTGCTCAAGCGCCTCGATCGCCTTCTCACCGCGATCGGCCACCGTCGACTGCTGAACGTGCTGACGCAGCACGTCCTCGATCTGGTCGCCGACTTTGCGGATCGGATTGAGCGCGGCGCGGGGGTTCTGGAAGATCATCGAGACCTCGCGGCCGCGCAGGTCGCGCATCTGCGTCTCGGTCGCGGCCTTGACGTCGATGCCGGAGAACATCACCGAGCCCTCGGCGATTTTTCCCGCGCGATCGAGGATGCGCATCACGGCGTAAGAGGTCACCGACTTGCCGGAGCCGGATTCGCCGACGATGCCGACGGTCTCGCCTTTTGCCACCGAAATATTGACATGCTGCACCGCCTTGACGATGCCACGCCGCGTGGTGAACTCGACTGTGAGGTCCTTGACGTCAAGCAGCGGCTGCGCGGTCATGACGAGCGCCTCATTCTCAGCTCGTCATGCGCGGGCTTGACCCGCGCATCCATCGGAAGGTCAACGCTGCGCTTCGCGCGATGGATTGCCGGGTCAAGCCCGGCAATGACGATCAACTGAAAGAGTGCGGCCATTACGTCCTCCGCTGCGGATCGACGATGTCGCGCAGGCCGTCGCCGAGCAGGTTGAAGCAGAACACGGCGATCATCAACGCGAGCCCAGGGAACAGCGCTATCCACCATTCGCCTGACACCATGAAGCCGGCGCCTTCGGCGACCATGATGCCCCATTCGGCGGTCGGCGGCCGGACGCCGAGGCCGATAAAGGAAAGGCCGGCAGCGTTCAGGATCGCGTAACCCATGGTGAGCGACATCTGCACGATCATGATCGGCACAATATTCGGGAGGATATGCACCAGCAGGATGCGGTATTCGCCATTGCCGGAGAGCCGCGCCGCCTGCACGAAGCCGGCATTGCGGCGGACATTGGCCTCGGCGCGGGCGACACGGGCATAGAGCGGGAAATTCACGATCGCGGTGGCGATGATGATGTTCTGCACGGTATTGCCGAGCGCAGCGACGATGCCCATCGCCAGCACGAACAGCGGGAATGCCATGATGGTGTCGGCGATGCGGCCGACGATGCGATCGGTCCAGCCGCCGAAATAACCGGCCGCGATGCCTGCGAGCCCGCCCATCAGGAACACCAGCACGACGGAAGCGACCGCGATGAAAGTATCGAGCCTGGTTGCCACGATGACGCGGCTAAAGATGTCGCGGCCCAATTGATCGGTGCCGAACCAGTGCGCCGCCGACGGCGGTTTCAGCGCCGCCGACGTATCACTCGCGAGCGGATCGTAAGGCACGACATAGGGGCCGAACAGCGCGGCGAACAGGATCAAGATCAGCAGCGCAAAGGCAAAGCCGGTGACCTTGTTCTCGCTGAGCACATAGCGCGCGTGCTCGAAGATGGCTGACAGCCCCGAGGTCCGCGCCGGACCGACGGGCTCAACGACAGGCGCAACGGTGCTCATGCTTCACCCCTACCCTTCCAGCCGCACACGCGGATCGATGACGCCGTAGAGAATGTCGATGACGAGATTGAGCAGCACATACATGACCGCCATGGTCAGCACGAAGCCCTGCACCGGCGCGAAGTCCGACGATATCAGCGCTTCCACCGCGTAGGAGCCGATGCCGGGCCAGGCGAACACTTTTTCGACCAGCACGTTGGCGCCGAGCAGGAACGAGAACACCATGCTGAGCGTGGTGATGACCGGCAGCATCGCGTTGCGGAAGGCGTAGGTGACGATCACGGTGCCTGGCGACAGGCCGCTGGCGCGCGCGGTGCGCACGAAGTCGGAGGCGAGCACCGCCAGCATCGTGGCGCGGGTCATGCGCGCGATCGGCGCCAGCGAGAAGATCGCAAGCGTCGTCGCCGGAAGGACGAGCTGGCTGAGCGCCGAGCGGAACGCTTCGAAATCGCGGGCGATCAGCGTGTCGATCAGATAGAAGCCGGTCACGGTCGGCGGCGCGCTGTAGAACACGTCGAGCCGCCCCAGCGGCGCCGGCGACCAGCCAAGCCGGAAATAGAAGACGTAGACCAACACGAGGCCGGTGAAGAACACCGGAAGCGAGACGCCTGCCGTCGTCGTGACGCGACAGAGATGGTCGATCCAGGAACCAGGGCGCGTCGCTGCGAGCACGCCGAGTGGGATCGCGATCGCGACCGACACCAAAAGGCCAAGCAGCGTCAATTCAGCGGACGCCGGCAGGCGATTGCGGAGTTCGGTCGCGACCGGCTGGCCGGTCGTGAGCGAGGTGCCGAAATCGCCATGAGCGAGATCGCTGGTGTAACGGAAGAACTGCTCGATCAGCGGCCGGTCGAAACCGAGTTTCTTGCGGATCTGCTCGACCGCCTCCTTGGTCGCGGCGGGACCGGCGAAATACGCGGCCGGATCGCCCGGCAGCGCGCGCGTCAGGAGGAAAGTGACAATGACGACCCCGATCAGACTCGGGATCGCGAACATCAGCCGCTTGCCAATCATCGTCAGCATGGGGAGCGCTCCGAGCTGGCGAATGGCGTGCTGGCGAATAGCGAATGGCGAGTAGCGAATGGATGTTCGCGGCCGTTGGTCACATTCGCTACTCCCTATTCGCTATTCGCCACTCACCATTCGCCCACTCACCCCTTCGCCATCGCGCGATAGTCTAGGCGGCGATGGAACCAGTACTGATAGCCGGAGATGTTCTTCTGCATCGCCACGTTGACGAACGGCTGATACAGCGGAATGCGCGGGATGTCGGTGAAGGCGAGATCGACGAAGCTTTTGACGTCGGCATCGTAGGCGGCAGCGTCGCCGAGCGCGGCAGCTTTGCGCGCGCCGTCGATGAACTTGTCCATCTCCGGCGACTTGTAGCTCATCGTGTTGAAGATCGAATTGTTGCCGTGATAGCACCAATAGAAGAAGTATTCGGGGTAATCGAGCCAGCCCGAGAATACATTGGTGAATAGCGGCATTTCCTTCTTGGTCAACTCGGTGCGCCAGTTGGCGCCGGGCACCTTGTTGATGGTGGTCTTGATGCCGATCTGCGCCAGGCTCTCCTGCACCAGCACGCAGAGCGGCTCGTTGACGCCTGCGAAATTGAGGTCGAACGAGATCGTGGTCTCAAAGCCGTTCGGATAGCCGGCCTCCGCCATCAGCGCCTTGGCCTTCTCGATATCGGTGTAATATTTGTGCGGCTGCGGCCAGGCGACTTCGGTCGGCTTGTCCTTCGCGCCGAACATCGGATTGGCGAGCCCGAACAGCACGGCATCGATGATCTTCTGATAGGGAATGGCGTAAGCCACCGCCTGACGGACTTTCAGATTGTCGAACGGCGGCTTGGTGACGTTCATGCCGATATACTGGATGCCGTTGGAGAACGGCAGCGACACCACGTCGAGCTTGCCGTTCGCCTTCATCTCCTGGAAATCCTTGAACGGCAGCTCGTAGGAGATGTCGGCATCGCCGCGCTCGAGCAGCGCGCGACGATTGCCGGCCTGCGGCACCATGCGCCAGATCACGCGCTTGATCTTCGGCACAGGGCCGCCGATCCAGGCGTCGTTGCGCTCCATGATCACCTCAGTACCCGCGGTCCACTTCGTAACCTTGTAGGCGCCGGAGCCGGCGGTCTGCTGCTTGGTGTATTCGAGGCCCCAGGGGTCCTTTTCGGACGCGTTCTTCTTGACCAGTTCCGAATTGACGACGCAGGGCACGATCACGGCGAGATCTGGAATCGTGAGGCGGTCCTTGGTGGCGAAATCGACCCGCACCGTGGAGTCATCGACGATGACGAACTGCTCGGGCTTGGTCAGCGAGCCCGCGCTCATCTGGAAGGTCGGGAAGCCGCCGACGCTGACCGCGCGATCGAGCGACCATTTGACGTCCTTTGCCGTCACCGGCGTGCCGTCGTGGAATTTGGCGTTCTTCTTCAGTTTGAAGGTGACGGACATGTCGCCGACATTCATGTCGTCGGCGAGTTCGCCCTTGAACTTGTCGCGGTCGTAATAGGGTACGCCGCCCGGGCCGCTCTTCATCTCGTGGGTGATCAGGCGATCATAGCAATTCCACGACACTTCATAGCCGGGCACATTGGTGCCGACGCCATGGATATCGAGATTGTTCGGGCCGCCCTCGGAGACGATCAGAAGCGTCTCCGAGCGCGCATCGGCCTTGGCGGGCGACCAGATCGCCGGTGCAGGCACCATCGCGCTTGCGGCCAATCCGGATACGGATCTGAGGAAATCGCGACGTTTCATGGGTGATGCTCCAACGCCCCTGGGAAATGGCGAGGAACAGGTTCGCAAGGTTTGTGCCAAGCCTTAACGGAGCGTTGGCGCAGACCCAAGGCATTGATAACGCTTCGGAATATCGAGAGAAGCAGGGTCAAACGCTCCAATTGGCAGACACCACGTTGCATACAAACCAGTGTTTTTGCCTATTGATTAGGCGGATATTTTTGAACGCCCGATTATTAGGCGAGTCACTTTTACGTGGCCCAAATCAGTTCCTGCAGTTGCAGGAGATCGTCAGCCTTCGCTTGCCAGCCCTCGATGCAGATGTGCCGGTTGAGGTCGCTTGCGCGGTGCAACAGCATCAAGGCCATCAGCCGCCGCTTCAGCGTGAAATCGATGTCGCTGCGGGAATATCCAAAGCCTTCGAGCAGGCTCAGCACGCGGCCCGGCCGGCCCGCGGCCATGAATGCGCCGGGGCCGAGCAGATCGTAGTCGCGCCATCCCGCCAGCACATCGCCGAAATCGATCAATCCGCAAAGGTGCCAGCGGCCGCCCCGCTGCGTCAGCATGAAGTTTTGCGGGATGTATTCGCCGGTGAGGATGACCGGCGGTTCGTGCATCGGGATCAACTCGGCGGCGTCGCGCAAGAGATCACCGAGCCCGTCGAGGAATTTTCGCGCCAGCCCCAGCCGCTCGTGCCTGGCACGACAACCTTCCATCTGGCTCCGCATGAACACGTTCCAGCGTGGCTCGATGTCAAGCAGCGGGCCCGGCGGCGCGCGCTGAACATCGGCAATGGTCTCGCCGATCTCGGCGAGCACGCGCTCCTTGTCCGCTTCGGGCAGCGAGGGCCACACCTCCGCACCTAGGATACCCGACACGCGCGTGATGATGAGATAGGGCCAGCGGTCGCACTCGCCTTCGGCGACGATCTCCGGAATCGGAATCTTGAGCCGTCCGCGAAGCTGCGCGAGCGATCCGCGCTCGGATACGAACTGCGCCCGCAGCAGCGGTGGGAATAACTTCAGGATGAGATCATCACCGAGTCCGACGACGAGGTTGGTGCCGGTCGTGAAGACGTGAGGCGGCGTGGACGCAATTCCGTGACTGCGGGCGATATCCATCGCGACCGGCAGCCAGCGCGATGGGTCAGCACGCCAGGCGCGAAAGGCTTCGTAATCGGGGAAGGTGGGCAGTGGCATCGTCATTCGCAGAACCGTAGCCCGGATGGAGCGCAGCGTAATCCGGGGCAATGCCGCGAACAGATACAGACATCCCGGATTGCGCTGCGCTCCATCCGGGCTACGATCCCTTACCTGTCCGGATTGGCGCGCTCGAACTGGCGCAGCAGCCGGTTACCGCGTTCGACGGCCAGATCGAGCGCGGCCTGCGGCGACTGCTTGCCGGAAAAGGCCTGCTCGAGCTCCTCCTCGATGACGCCGCGGATCAGCACGAAGGAGCCGAGCCGGATACCTTTCGAATTCTCAGTCGGCGGCTTCAGCGTCAGTTGCTCGATCCCGATCGCCGCGCCGGGGTTGTGGTCGTAGAAGCCCTGCGAGCGGGTGAGCTCATAAGCTGCGCGGGTGATCGGCAGATAGCCTGTCGCCTGGTGCCAGGCGGCCTGCACCTCGGGCTTCGATAGATAGGCGAAGAACTTCGCAACCCCGGCATATTCCGGCCGCGGGCGATCGCGCAGCACCCATAGCGTGGCGCCGCCGATGATGCTGTTCTGCGGCGCGCCGGCGACATCAGGCCAATAGGGCAGCATGCCGTAGCCGACCTCGAATTTCGAGTTGGCCTTGATATCGGCGCTGGTGCCGGACGAGCCGATGAAAATGCCGCATTCGCCCTTCTGGAAGCGCGGCTCGGCCGACTGCCCGCGGCCGCTATAGTCGAACACCTTGGTGGCTTGCCATTCCACGAGCTGGGCGATGTGCTTCACCATCAGCGGATTGTTGAAGATGAGCTCCGCATCAAGCCCGCCGAAGCCGTTGGATTTGGTCGCGATCGGCACATTGTGAAAGGCGGAGAAATTCTCGACATTGATCCAGGACGGCCACGACGTGGTGAATCCGCACGGAGCACCCGCCGCGCGCAGCCGCTTTGCCGCCGCACCGAGCTCGGGCCAGGTCTTCGGCGCCACCTCGGGATCGAGGCCGGCGGCGCGAAACAGATCCTTGTTGTAATAGAGGATCAGCGTCGAGGCGTTGAACGGAAACGACAGCAGATTGCCGCTGAGATCGGCGTAATAGCTGGTCACGGTCGGCAGATAGGCCGACGGCAGGAACGGCTCGGACTGATCGCGCATCAGCTCGAACACCGGATAGATCGCGCCGCGAGCCGCCATCATGGTGGCGGTGGCGATCTCGTTGACCTGGACGATGGCGGGCTGGCTGCGCGAGCGGAAGGCGAAGATCGCCGCCGTGACCGTCTCGGTATAGTTGCCCTTGTAGCTCGGCACGATCCGGTAGTCGGACTGGGACGCGTTGAAATCGGCAGCGAGCTTCTCGACCTGCTTGCCGAGTTCTCCCGACATCGCGTGCCACCACATGATCTCGGTCGCGGCATGCGCTGGAGATCCGAGGAGAGTGGTCGCAAGCGCCGCTGGGTATAGGAATCTCATAAACAATGTCACGGTGCGCCAATCCAGGCTTTCGCGCTTGAGAAGCAAAATGACTTTTGCCCCTGATTAAGGCTGCATCGTTACGGTTGCAATCCGACAATGCGTCGGAATGGCCGATTAACCGTAGATCGTCGGATAGCTATCTTTCAGGCTTCTGCTAAAACGTATTGAACCTTTTCTTCCTGCCACAGACCATATCACAAGGGGATTTGTAGCCTGTGTACCGCCGCGCCGGCCTTTCGCGGACCATGACGCTTGTTATCGCGCTGCTGCTGACGGCGGTCGCAACGGGTGCGGCTGCGCGCGAGTTTCGGGCGTCCGATACCCAGAGCGAGGACTATCCGACCGTCCAGGCGTTGCGTTACATGGGCAGCCTGGTGGAGGAGCGAAGCGGTGGCCGTCATCATGTGCGGGTGTTTCATTCGCGGCAGCTTGGCGAGGAAAAAGAAACGCTGGAGCAGACGCGGGCGGGTGCGATCGACATCAACCGCACCAATGTGGCGCTGATCGGCACCATGGTGCCCGCGGCCAACGTGCTGGCGCTGCCCTTCCTGTTCCGCTCGGTCGAACATTTGCAGAAGGTGCTGGATGGCCCCATCGGCAACGAGATCCTTAACTCATTCGAGGCCTACGGATTCGTCGGCTTGGCCTTCTATGATTCAGGCGCGCGCTCGATCTACAACAGCGCTCGTCCGATCCGTTCGCTCGACGACTTCAAGGGCCTGCGGATTCGGGTCCAGCAGTCGCAGCAGATGTCGGACATGATCCGCGCGCTCGGCGCCGAACCGATTGAACTGCCCTACGGTCAGGTGAAGACCGGACTTGCCACCGGATTGATCGACGGCGCCGAGAACAACTGGCCGTCTTTCATCACCGCCGATCACTACAAGTTCGCAGGCTTCTATACGCTGACAGAACATACGATGAGCCCGGAAGTGCTGGTGATGTCGCAAAAGGCGTGGGCGAGCCTGTCGGTCGAAGACCAGGCGCTTTTCCGCGAAGCCGCGAAGCGCTCCAGCACCTTCATGCGCGAGAAGTGGAAGGACCTCGACGAGCGCTCGCGCCAGCGCGCGGAAGCCGCGGGCGTGAAGATCGTCAGCGATTTCGACCGCGGGCCGTTCGAGGCGGCGATGGCAGGGCTCTATGCCAAAGCGCAGCGCGACGGCGCGATCGCGTCATTGATCGCGCGCATCCGCAAGGTGGAGTGAAGCAAGCTTGGCAACACCCGCACAGGATGGAGCAGTGGGACGGCAGGCGAGCCTCGCCGCGCGCGGCCGCGTGCAGATCGTCCAGATGCTGCGGGCGGTGCCGATCCGCTGGCGCATCCTGTCGATCGCGCTGTTGAACTCGGCGGTCGTGGTGGTGCTGGCGGCGTTGATCTGGAACGGCGCCACCGTGCTTCGCTCGGCGTGGGAGGATGTCCGGCAGGTCCGGGAGTCCGACAAGATCCTGGCCAAGCTCGAGACCGAGACCAGCCGGCTGCAGAACCTGATCCACCGCTACATCAACCAGCCGAGCCCGGAGCTTTTCGCCGAGATCCTGCTGCTCCGCGAAGCCGTGCTCGGCACGCTGACCACGCGCGCCGCCACCGATCCGATGCTGTCGGGGTCGGTGGAGCAGCTCGAGCGCGTCACCAGCCGCTTCCTGGACGGCTTCGGCGAATTGCGCGCCGTGCAGGCAAAGATCACCAAGACCTATGAGGAGCAGGTGCTCGGGCCGGCCAAGGACATGGCCGGTCTCTACTCCATCATCGAAGGCGCCACCGGCCATCGCGACGCGCTGATCTGGCCATCGCTCGGCAAATCCCGCGAGGCTTTCACCGCGATGCTGGTGGCGGCGAACGCCTATTATCTGTCGCTCTCGAGCGCATCCGCCGAAGAGGCCCGCCGCAACACCGAGACGATCGAGAAGACGATCCCGGTCATGATCGACCTCGCCGACAACGACCTGCAGCGCCTGGCGCTGGCGCGGCTCAACAAGCGAACCGAAGCGTTGCGCGAGGGATTGGGCAAGTTGACCGAGCAGCTCGCCAGCCGCACCGAGCTGCTCCGCAACACCATCGACGCCAGCCAGGCCGACGCCATCGGCGTCATCGACGATCTCTCGATCAACATGCGCCAGCGCGAGCAGAAGGCGCAGGAGACCTTCGACCGGACGCTGTCGGACATTTCGCGCCGCGTGCTCTCGATCGCGGTGATCTTCCTCGGCATCATCGTTTCCGCGGGCGTCCTGATCGCGCTCTCGATCCGCCTGCCGCTGCAGCAGATCATGGCCTCGATGCACGCCATCACGTCGGGCAGTTACGATCGCCACGTGCTGGGCACCGATGCCAAGGACGAGGTCGGCGCGATGGCGCGCGCGGTGGAAGTGTTCCGCGAGAACGCGATCGCCAAGCGCCAGGCCGAGGACGAATTGCGCGCCGCCAAGGAACGGGCGGAGAGCGCGCTGCTCGAACTCAATACGGCGCAGCAGAACCTGATCGATGCCGAGCGGCTGGCGGCGCTCGGCGGTCTTGTCGCCGGTGTCGCCCATGAGGTGAACAACCCTATCGGCATCAGCCTGACGGTGGCCTCGAGCTTCGCGCGCCGCACCGAGATATTCGAGCACGAGCTGAAATCGGACCAGCTCCGCCGCTCCAAGCTCGACGAATTCGTGAAAAGCTCGCGCGATGCCGCGCAGCAGCTCGTCGCCAACCTGCAGCGTGCGGGCGAACTGATCCAGTCATTCAAGCAGGTGGCGGTCGACCGCTCACATGCCGAGCGCCGCCAGTTTTCCTTGAGCGAAGCGACCGACCAGATCGTCGCCAGCCTGCGGCCGGTGCTGAAGAAAGCCGCGATCGCCCTCACCGTCGACGTGCCGGAAGGCCTGATAATCGACGGCTATCCCGGTTCCTACGGACAAATTTTAACTAATCTTTTCCTTAACGCCGTCAATCATGCGTTCGCCGACCGGCGATCGGGGACGATCACGATTTCAGCGCGGGCCCGCGGCAGCGACGACATCGAGATCATCTTCGCCGACAACGGCGCCGGCATGACGCCGGACGTGCAGCGCCAGGCGTTCGATCCATTCTTCACCACGCGGCGCAACGAAGGCGGCACCGGGCTGGGCTTGCATATTGTCTATAATCTTGTCACCCAGCAGCTCGGCGGTCGCATGGTGCTGGAGTCAAGGGTGGGACAAGGCACCACTTTTCGCATTATCATGCCGAGAATCGCCAAGGGGCAGCCTACGGGCGAGCCCACGATCGCGGACCAAGCCAATGACGGAACTGCTCAATGGCCGAACAGGACGATGTCCTCCACCTGATCGACGACACCGGGCTCGCACCGGAAGATTCGTCCGCACGCAAATGGAAAGTGGCAGTCATCGACGACGATGCTGCAGTGCATGAAGGGACCCGCTTCGCGCTGTCCGACTACAGCCTGAACGGGGCCACCCTGGAAATCCTGTCGGCCTATTCTGCGGCGGAAGGTCGCAAGCTGATGCGGGAGCATCCGGACATCGCCGCCGTGCTGCTCGACGTCATCATGGAGACCGACGTCGCAGGGCTCGAGCTCGTCGAATATATCCGCAACGAGATCAAGAACGAGACCGTCCGCATCATCCTGCGCACCGGACAGCCGGGACAGGCGCCGGAGCGGCGCGTGATCGTCCAATACGACATCAACGACTACAAGGCCAAGACCGAGCTCACCGCCGACAAGCTGTTCACCTCGTTGACGGCGGCGCTGCGCAGCTATCAGCAGCTCGAGCGCATGGTGCAGACAAGGCGCGGGCTCGAGATCATCATCGACGCCGCCTCCACGCTCTACGACTTCAAATCGATGCAGCGGCTTGCCGAGGGCGTGCTGACCCAGCTCGCCTCGCTGCTCAATGTCGAGTGCGCCGGCATCCTTGTGCTGCGCGATGACGGCGCGGGCAGCGAATTGTCAGTGCTGGCAGGCTCCGGCTGCTACAGCCGTTTCATCGGCACCACCAGCTCGAAATCGCTCGATCCTGATCTGCGCGAGATGGTGGAAGCCGCCTTCCAGCGTCGCAAGAACGAATTCGCCGACCACCGCAGCGTGCTCTATTTGCGCACCGGCAGCGGCCGCGAAGTCGTGGTGCTGTTGCAGGCGGAGCGCCAGCTCTCCGACACCGACCGTGCGCTGGTCGAGATCTTCAGTAGCCGCCTCTCGATCGCGTTCGACAACGTGATCCTTTACCAGCAGCTTCATGAGGCCAACACGCAGCTCGAGGACCGCGTCGCCCAGCGCACCCGGGCACTGATGCAGGCCAACCGCCGGCTTTCGGCGCAATGGCTGAGATTGCAGCGTGCCAACGGCTTCAAGAACGAGATCCTGGGCACGGTTGCCCATGACCTCAAGAACCCGCTCGGCGTGATCCTCGGCCGCACCGAGATGCTGACCGAATTGATCGGCGCCGGCTCGCCAAAGGAGGCGGTCGCGACCCAGGTCGAGCACATCAGGGATGCCACCAAGCGCCTGACGTCGATGGTCGATCATCTGATCTCGGATGCGATGGCCGACGCCTTCGACATCACCATCCGCCGCGAACCGGTCGATGTCGCGGCTCTTATCAACGAGGTCGCCGAAGCGAACCTGCCGCTGGCAGTCAACAAGCAGCAGAGCATCTCGGTCTCCGCACCGCCGAATTTCGTGACCATGTGCGATGCCGACCGCATTCGCGAGGCAATCGACAATCTGGTCAGCAATGCCATCAAATACTCACCAATCGGCGGCAAGATCACGGTGATCGTCACCCATGAGGGCGACAACACGGTGATCCGGATCGCCGACGAGGGCGCCGGCCTCTCGCCGGAGGATTTGGGTCGCCTGTTCGGCAGGTTCCAGCGCCTGTCAGCCAAGCCGACAGCAGGGGAGAGTTCGACCGGGTTAGGACTTTCGATCGTCAAGCGCATCATCGACATGCATGGCGGCCATGTAACGGCACAGAGTCCCGGGCCCGGACAAGGCTCGATCTTTACGGTTACATTGCCTGCTACAGCAGAGACATCATGACCCAGAGCCCGCACATCATCATTGTCGATGACGAGGCACCGGCCCGCGAAATGGTCGGTGATTATCTCAAGATGCACGGCTTTGGCGTGACGCTGTGCGACGGCGGAAAGAGCCTGCGCAGCGTGATCGAGACCAACCATCCCGACCTCGTGGTGCTCGATCTCAACATGCCCGAGGAAGACGGGCTGTCGATCATCCGCGATCTCAAGAGCCGGATGAATGTGCCGGTCATCATGCTGACGGCGACCGCGAGCCCGATCGACCGCGTGGTCGGGCTTGAGCTCGGGGCCGACGATTACGTGGCAAAACCCTGCGAGCTGCGCGAATTGATGGCGCGGATCCGCTCGGTCCTGCGGCGGAGCACGCCGGCCAAAGCGGCAGCGCCAGAGGCGACGGCCGCCAAGACCGAGAAGGAACAATTGGTCCGCTTCGGCACCAAATGGCTCGACCTGCAGGCGCAGGCGCTGCGCGACGACGAGGGGAACGAGCATCCGCTGACGGCATCCGAATTCGGGCTGTTGAAGGTGTTCGCGGCCAATCCGAAACGGGTGCTGTCGCGCGAGCGGCTGCTCGAACTGGCCAATGCGCGCGACGCCGAAGCCTTCGACCGCGCCGTCGACCTCCGGATCATGCGCATCCGCCGCAAGATCGAAATCGATCCGACCAAGCCCGCGGTCATCCGCACCATCCGCGGCGGCGGCTATCTGTTCTCACCGAGCGGCGAAAAGGCCTGATCTTCACCGCCCGCCCAATGCTGGGGGCGGGAGAACGTATCAACGAGCCGTTCGGTTTCGCCCTATCCGCAACCTCCCCGCCATTTTCCTCGCATTGAAATTACTAGCATTTTTGCCCCGAATGTTTCGTCGCCCGCCCCCCGACGAAACAATTCTCCTACGGATGAAACCATTTTCCGCTTTTCGCGCAGACATCCCGAAACCGTGGCTCATTAACAATTCTCCCAACGAAAGCCGCCAAGGCGAACTGGGAGCCTGTCATGTCGAACGTCGTCGCCATCAACGCTGCAGCCAACGATCATATCGCCGCTGCACGCCAGACATCCGACGAAATGCTGCTCGGCAAGATCGCCATAGGCGACCGGACAGCCATGCACGTGCTCTATTCCCGCCACAACGTCCGAGTCTACCGTTTTGTCCTGCGCATGGTCCGCGACACCACGGTGGCGGAAGATCTCGTGAGCCAGGTGTTCCTGGACGTCTGGCGCACCGCCGACCAGTTCGAAGGCCGCTCGCAGGTTTCCACCTGGCTGTTGTCGATCGCCCGCTTCAAGGCGTTGACCGCGCTGCGCCAGCGCCGGCACGAGGATATCGAGCAGGAAGAAGTGCTCGAGATCGTCGACGACGCCGACACGCCGGAAGCCGCGCTGGACCGCGCCTCGACCAGCGAGATCCTGCGCGCCTGCGTCGCGAAGCTGTCGCCGGCGCATCGCGAGATCATCAACCTCGTCTATTATCACGAGAAGTCAGTGGAAGAGGCCGGTGCGATCATCGGCATTCCCCAGAGCACGGTGAAGACCCGCATGTTCTATGCCCGCAAGCAGCTCGCCGAATTGCTGAGGTGCGCCGGCGTGGAAAGCCTCGCGGCGTGAAGGAGCGATCCGGAATGTCGTAAGGAAGGCCGGAAATTGTACGGATCGTCTTCGGAGCCAGAAGGCGGCCACGAAACAATTGAAACAATCGACGACATCACCCGGAAAAGCTCAGCCTGTATACGTTAACCATCGAACGCAACGCCAACGCCGAACAGGAGAACGACATGCTGAAGCCGTCCTTCCGCTTCTTCATCATCCCGCTCGGCGCAGTGGCTACGCTTGCAACGCTGTCGAGCCAGAATGTCGCCCCGCGCGCGCAGCGCGATGCCGGTGCAACGCCAGTGCGCGAGCAGGTTATCGATTGCAGCACCAAGAGCGCCGCGGAAGTCTGCGAGATCAGATAGCGAGTTCTTACATCTTCAAGTTCTAACCTCCCAAGACGACCTCTAACGACCCGGCCGGGATGCCCCCCAGCCGGGTCGCTCTGCTTTTGTGGCTCGTACAATCACCGTGGAAGCCTCACACAGACGTGACCACATCCGAATAAGGCAGACGTAACGTCTGATCTTGTCTTCGCGAACAACATCACACTGCCGGCTCAGGCATTGGGCGTGGCCGGGTTGTGACGGACGATCGTGATGTTGAATCTTGTTCTGGCGCTGCTCGCAGGTGTCGTTACCGTCGCGGCGCCTTGCACCCTGCCGATGCTGCCGATCCTGCTTGGGGGATCGATAGGCCAGACCAGCAAGGCGCGGCCGGCGATGATCGCGCTCGGCTTTGTGATGTCGTTCTCGATGGTGGCGTTGCTGCTGAGCGCGATCACCCGCGCCTTCGATTTCGATCCCAACGTGCTGCGAACCGGCGCCGCGATCCTGTTGCTCGGCTTCGGGCTATTGATGATCTGGCCCGCGCCGTTCGAATGGCTGACGATCCGGATTTCCGGGCTCACCGCGGGCGGTTCGCCGGGCAATGCAACACCATCGCAAAGCCTGATCGGCGGCTTCGTGCTCGGCACGACACTCGGGCTGGTATGGACGCCCTGCGCCGGGCCCGTGCTGGGCTCGATCCTGACCATTGTCGCGACGTCGAAAGATACCGGCTGGGCCAGCTTGCAGCTTGTCGTCTACGCCGTCGGGGCGGCGCTTCCGATGCTCGCCATCGCCTACGGCGGTCAGGCCGTCACGACCCGCATCCGCAGCATTGCGCGGATCGCGCCGCGACTGCAGCAGGGCTTTGGCGTCGTCATCATCGCGTTCGCGGCCCTCTCCTACTTCCAATACGACACGCTGATCGTGGCGTGGCTGACCAGCTTCTATCCCAACGGCCAGATCGGCCTTTGACCTCAAAGGAAATCACCATGATCCTGCGTTCACTTATATCCGCGCTGATCGGCACCGTTTGCCTGACCGGCATGACCGCTCCCCATATCGCTCGTGCGCAGGAGCCCGCGGCGAAGGTCACGGCGGCGCAACAGAGCGCGCCAAATTTTGCCGGCATCACCAAATGGTTCAACTCGCAGCCGCTCGACATCGCTGACCTGCGCGGCAAAGTCGTGCTGGTCGACTTCTGGACCTATGGCTGCGTGAACTGCGTCAACACGCTGCCCCACGTCGTTGCGCTCGACGCCAAGTACAGGAATCGAGGTCTCGTCGTGATTGGCGTCCATACGCCGGAATTTCCGTTCGAACGCTCAGCGTCCAACGTCCAGGCCGCGCTGAAACGGCACGGCATCACCTATCCGGTGGCGCAGGACAATGAGTCGCAGACCTGGAATGCCTACCGCAACCAGTATTGGCCCGCGCAGTACATCATCGACCAGAATGGACATATCGTATTCCATCACGACGGCGAGGGACAGTACGAGCAGATTGACCGCACCGTCGCCCGGCTGCTCAACGCCAACAGTTGAGCGCTTCTGCGACAACCAAAGTACTATCGTCAAACCCGGCGCGCCAGGTCCGCGCCAGGTCCGCGCCGGGTCGCTCCCTCTGCCTTGGTCATATTGACATGTTTTCACTACGATCGGACGCGTGATAACCTCACGTCGTAATTCACGATGGGTAGCGTGTCATGTTCGAAGGCTGGGATGCGGTTGCGCTCGCCCGGGCGCAGTTTGCTTTCACGATGTCGTTTCACATCATATTCCCGGCTTTCTCGATCGGGCTCGCCAGCTACCTCGCGGTGCTCGAAGCGCTCTGGCTCTGGACCGGGCGCGAGGTCTTCATCAATCTGTTTCACTACTGGCTGAAGATCTTCGCGGTCGCATTCGGCATGGGCGTGGTGTCGGGCATCGTGATGTCCTACCAGTTCGGCACCAACTGGTCGGCCTTCTCCGACAAGACCGGGCCCGTCATCGGACCGCTGATGGCCTATGAGGTCCTGACCGCGTTTTTCCTTGAAGCAGGCTTCCTCGGCGTGATGCTGTTCGGATTGAACCGCGTCGGTCCCAGGCTGCACTTTCTCGCCACGTTGATGGTCGCGATCGGCACGCTGATCTCGGCATTCTGGATCCTCTCGTCCAATTCCTGGATGCAGACGCCGACCGGCTACGCGATCAATGCGAGCGGCCAGTTCGTGGCGGCCGACTGGCTCAAGGTGGTCTTCAACCCCTCCTTCCCCTATCGCCTCGTGCACATGGTGCTCGCGGCCTATCTGACCACCGCGCTCGTGGTCGGCGCGGTCGGCGCCTATCATCTGCTGCGTGACCAGCATCTCGCCGGCCCACGCGTGATGTTCTCGATGGCGATGTGGATGGCGACTTTCGTGGCGCCAATCCAGATCCTGGCCGGGGACCAGCACGGGCTGAACACGCTGGAGCATCAGCCCGTGAAGATCATGGCGATGGAAGGCCACTACCAGAGCCACAAGGACGGCGCGCCGCTGATCCTGTTCGGATGGCCCAACCAGACGGCCGGCCGGGTCGACTTCGCCGTCGAGATACCCAAGCTCGGATCAGTGATCCTGAAGCATTCGCCGACCGCGCCGATGGACGGGCTCGACACCGTGCCGCGCGAAAACTGGCCGCCGGTACCGATCACCTTCTGGTCGTTCCGCATCATGGTCGGGCTCGGCTTCCTGATGATGGGGCTCGGCCTGCTCAGCGCGTGGATGCGCTGGCGCGGTCAGCTCTATTCCTCGCGCTTTCTGCACGGCTTCGCAATGCTGATGGGGCCGGCGGGCTTCATCGCGGTGCTGGCGGGCTGGATCACCACCGAGACCGGGCGGCAGCCATTCACGGTCTATGGCCTGCTGCGGACGGCCGACTCCGCTTCCCCGCTCGCTGCGCCTGCGGTCGGCTCCTCGCTGCTCGCTTTCGTCATCGTCTATTTCGCGGTGTTCACGGCGGGCGTGATCTATCTGCTGCGGCTGATGGCGGCGCCGCCGCATCCCGGCGAAGCGGGACCGCCGCGTGACGTTCCCGCCCGCGCCGCCGGCATCACCCCGGCCGCCGCCGCGGCAACAGAGGTCGCGTCATGAGCGGCGCGGTCGACCTTGCCACGGTCTGGGCCTTCATCATCGCCTTCGCGGTGTTCGTCTACATCGTCATGGACGGCTTCGATCTCGGCCTTGGCATCCTGTTTCCGCTGTTTCCAAGGAAGGCGGATCGCGACATCATCATGAACAGCGTGGCGCCGGTCTGGGACGGCAACGAGACCTGGCTGGTGCTCGGCGGCGGCGGGCTGATGGCGGCGTTCCCACTCGCCTATGCCGTGCTGATGCCGGCGCTCTATACGCCCGTTATCGCGATGCTGGTCGGCTTGATCTTCCGCGGGGTCGCCTTCGAATTCCGCTGGCGCACCACGCAAAGGGAACGCAACCGCTGGGACAGCGCCTTTTTCGGCGGGTCACTGGTCGCGGCGCTGGCCCAGGGCGTTGCGCTCGGCGCCATCCTGCAGGGTGTGCATGTCGAGGCCCGCCAATATGCCGGCGGCTGGTGGGACTGGCTGACGCCGTTCAGCGTGCTGACCGGCATATCGGTGTTGGTGGGTTACGCGCTGTTGGGCGCGACCTGGCTGGTGATGAAGACCGAGGGCGCGCTGCGCGACAAGGCCTATCAATTGAGTTGGGCGTTACTGTTCGCGATGCTCGGTGCGATCGTCGCCGTCAGCCTCGCAACCCCGTTCCTCAGCGTGCAATATACCCAGCGCTGGTTCACCTGGCCGAACATCATCCTGACCGCGCCGGTGCCGCTCGCGGTGGCGGCCGTCACCGCGCTGCTATTGCGCAGCCTTGCGAACAAATATGACTACCAGCCGTTCTTCCTGACGCTGGCGTTGTTCTTGCTGTCCTATGCCGGCCTCGGCATCAGCATGTATCCCTATATCGTGCCGCAGAGCATCACGATCTGGGAGGCGGCCTCGCCTGCCAACAGCCAGATCTTCATGTTGGTCGGCGTCGCGATCCTGATTCCGCTGATCCTCGCCTACACGGGTTGGGCATATTGGGTGTTTCGCGGCAAGGTGCGGCCCGGCAGCGGGTATCACTGATGCCGCACGAGGAGAATCCACGCCCGCTCGCGAAGCGCCTGATGTGGTTCGCCGCGCTTTGGCTCAGCGGCGTCGGCACCGTGGCGTTGATTTCGTTCGGCCTGCGGCTCTGGATCGCACCACAATAAGACCGCTGCACTACAGGGTCATGACGGAAATCGCAGGTATTCCAGCGAGCTATCTCCTCCGCCCCAAACTTGCCATCAAGCTGCCACTGAGATTTGATGCTTCCTGATTTGGGTGGAGCATCAATGCATTTGGCCGCGGGCCAACGAGGAGACCTTTGTATGACGAAACTTCGTCAACTCATCTGGATGGTCATTGCGGCAGGCGGCCTGATGCTTTCGGCCTCGCAAAGCCAGGCCCAGGCGCCCGATGTCGGCGATCAGCCAGGCCTTGTCCCCGACGATAATGTCGAGCTCGATCCGGAGTGGCGCAAGCAGGTGGTCTACTACCGCACCAACGAGGCACCGGGAACCATCATCATTTCGACCAAGGAGCGTCATCTCTACCTGATCCAGGGCAACGGCCGCGCGATCCGTTACGGTATCGGCGTCGGCCGTGAAGGCTTCCAGTGGCAGGGTCTCCTGAACATCACCCGTAAAGCGGAATGGCCGGACTGGACGCCGCCGCCGGAAATGATCGCACGCCAACCCTACCTGCCGCGCTTCATGGCCGGCGGCCCCGGCAACCCGCTCGGCGCTCGCGCGATGTATCTCGGCACCACCGTCTACCGCATCCACGGCACCAACCAGCCCAACACCATCGGCACCGCGATCTCCTCCGGCTGCTTCCGGCTGGTCAACGCCGACGTCGCCGATCTCTATGATCGCGTCCCGGTCGGCACCAAGGTCATCGTCCGGCAGAAGCCCGAACTGTAACTGCCCGCCCGCTTTTCCCTTCCTGACACCTACACCTGGTGAGAAATAAATAATGAAGCGCACATTTCGAGGCGGCCTGCTGATCGGGCTCGCGGTTGCGGTGCTGGTCGGCGCCGCCGCCATCGCCTATGAGCGATACGACACCAAGACCTTGAAGCGTACCATCCGCCGCGGCGAAGTGCTGTGCGGCGTCAACAAGGGCCTGCCGGGCTTCTCGATCCCCGACGAGAAGGGCAACTGGACCGGCTTCGACGTCGATTTCTGCCGCGCGGTGGCGGCCGCGATCTTCGACGATCCGTCCAAGGCGAAATTCATCCCGCTCGATGCCAGCGAGCGCTTCAAGGAGTTGCAGAGCCGGAAGGTGGACATCCTCTCGCGCAACTCGACCTGGAGCATGTCGCGCGAGACCAATTACGACCTCTATTTCCCCGCCGTCGCCTATTATGACGGCGAAGGCTTCATGCTGCCGCGCTCGCGCAACATCGACTCCGCACTCGACTTGAACGGCAGCAAGGTCTGCGTGCAGGGGGAGACCACGACGCAGCTCAACCTCGCCGACTATTTCCGTCTCAACAATATGAAATTTACGGAGATGAAGTTCGGAAAGCTCGAGGATGTCGTCAAAGCCTATGACAGCGGGCAGTGCGACACCATCACCGCCGATGCCTCGCAGCTCTATGCGCTCAGGCTCAACCTCTCCAAGCCCAACGATCACGTCATCCTGCCCGACATCATCTCCAAGGAGCCGCTCGCGCCCGTGGTGCGGCTGCGCGACGACGACTGGATGATGATCGTGAAATGGACGCTGTATGCGATGATCAACGCCGAGGAGCTCGGCATCACGTCGAAGAACATCGATGAGGCGCTGAAATCGAAGAAGCCCGAGGTGATGCGGCTGGTCGGCACCGAAGGCTCCTATGGCGAGGACCTCGGCCTGACCAAGGACTGGGCCGCCCGCATCATCCGCCACGTCGGCAACTACGGCGAGATCTACGACCGCAATGTCGGCAGCGAGTCGAAGCTGAAGATCCCGCGCGGCCTCAACCAGCTCTGGAACGCCGGCGGCATCCAATATGCGCCTCCGATCCGGTAAAGGTCTCGCACGCCGTCATTGCGAGCTTCCGAACCGCATCGACGTCTCGCGCTTCCCTTCTCCCCTTGTGGGAGAAGGTGGCGCGAAGCGCCGGATGAGGGGTTGCCTCCGCGAACGTCGGCGTGCGTCGAGAGAGACCCCTCACCCAAGCGTATCAGTTGCTGACGGCGGAGCAGCCCTCTCCCACAAGGGGCGAGGGCACATCAACGCGCACCGAAGCATTGGCTCCCACCCTCATTGCAATGAGGGTAACTCCATCAATACCCCTTCGCCCTCGCCAACTGATCGGCGTGGAAATTGCTGTCGCCGAACAATTCCTGGCAGACGCGGGCGCGCTTCATGAAGAAGCCGATGTCGAACTGATCGGTCATGCCCATGCCGCCATGCATCTGCACGCCTTCCTGCACCGCGAGCGTTGCCGTGGTGCCAGCGCGCGCTTTTGCAACTGCGACCGCGCTGCCGGCATTGGCGGCATCGGCATCGAGCGCCTGCAACGCCTTCAGCACCGCTGCGCGCGTGATCTCGATATCGATATAGAGCTGGGCGGCCCGGTGCTGCAGCGCCTGGAATTCGCCGATCGGCTTGCCGAACTGCTTCCGCTCCTTCAGGTAAGCGACGGTGCGGCCGAACACCTCCTCGCTCAGGCCGACCATTTCCGCCGCGACCGCGCCGCGGCCGATATTGAGCACGCCTTCGAGCAGCGGATAACCCTGATCAACCTCCCCTAATACGCTGTCGGCGTTGACCTCGACATTATCGAACACAATGCGCGCAGCGTTGTGCGAGTCCACCATGATGGTGCGCTCGGTCGCAATTCCCTTTGCCTTGGGATCGACCAGGAACAGCGTCACCCCGTTGCTCTCCCCGGCGCTGCCGGCCGTGCGGGCCGCGACGATCAACAGACCCGCGGTGTGGCCGTCGACGACCAGCGCCTTGTCGCCATTCAGCTTGAAGCCGTTGCCGCTGCGTACCGCCTGTATGCTGGTCTGCAGCGGGCGATGCTTGGCGCCCTCGTCGACCGCGAGCGCGGCCAGCAGCGAGCCGTCGGAGATCTTGGGCAGATGCTGCGCTTTCTGCGCCTCGCTGCCGCCGCGCGACAGCGCCGAGGCGGCGAGGACGGACGTGGCAAGGAACGGCGACGGCATCAGCGTGCGCCCGATCTCCTCCATCACGATCCCGGCCTCGACCGCGCCGAGCCCGCTGCCGCCGAATTGTTCTGATACCAACAGGCCGGAGAAGCCCATCTCGGCAAAGGTCTTCCAGAGCTCGCGCGAGAAGCCGGTTTCGTCCTTGCTGTCGCGCAATTGGCGCAAATGCGAGACCGGCGCCTTGTCGCTGATGAGGCCGCGCGCGCTGTCGCGCAGCATGGATTGTTCTTCGGTGAGGATGAGGGCCATAGACTGAATCCGAAAACCTGAGACGATGAATGTTTCCGTTGCACTCCTCCCCCTGCAAGGGGGAGGTTGGGTGGGGGTCTGCCGCTTGCTCCGTGTCTGTGGCTGACCCTCACCCGTCGCGCTCTGGCGCGCAAGTGCGCTGCCGAGCGCGCCGACCTCTCCCTTTCAGGGAGAGGTGAAGTTAAGCTCCCGGCAGGTCGAGGATGCGCTTGGCGACGATGCCGAGCATCACCTCCGACGTGCCGCCTTCGATCGAATTGGCCTTGGTGCGCAGCCAGGCGCGCGGCCGCGCGCCGCCGCGGGAGCGCTCGCTTTCCCATTCCAGCGCATCGATGCCGCCGGCCGACATCAGGATCTCGTAGCGGCGCTTGTTGAGCTCGGTGCCGTAATATTTCATCGCCGAGGAAAATGCCGGATGCGCCTGCCCCGCTTTGGCGAGATCAACCGCGCGCTCGGCGGCCGCAGCGAGTGCTGCTTCATCGATTTCGAAGCTCGCAATCTGGCTGCGCAGCACCGCGTCGTCCAGCCGTCCCTGCGCGTCGGCACCGATGGAATCAGCCGCGATCTGGCCGAGCGGACGGCCGACGCCGCGCTCGCCCATCCCCGAGATCATCGCGCGCTCGTGCTGCAGCAGATATTTTGCAACGTCCCAGCCGCGGTTGATGGTGCCGACAACATGCGACTTCGGCACCCGCACATTGTCGAAGAAGGTCTCGCAGAACGGCGAATAGCCTGAGATCAACAGGATCGGCTTGGTCGACACGCCCTTCGAGGTCATGTCGAACAGGATGAAGCTGATGCCGTCATGCTTCTTCGCAGCGGGATCGGTGCGCACCAGGCAGAAGATCCAATCCGCATAGTTGGCATAGGAGGTCCAGATCTTCTGGCCGTTGATGATGAAATCATCGCCGTCGCTGTCGGCCCGCGTCTGCAGCGAGGCGAGGTCGGAGCCGGCGTTCGGCTCGGAATAGCCCTGACACCAGCGGATCAGGCCGGCCGTGATCTTGGGCAGATGCTCTCTCTTCTGCTCCTCCGTGCCGTATTTGAGGAGCGCCGGCCCGAGCATGGAGATGCCGAACGAGGTCAGCGGCTGCCGCGCGCCGATCGCCGTCATCTCCTGGCGCAGGATCTTGGCTTCCTCACCATCGAGCCCACCGCCGCCATAGTCCTTCGGCCAATGCGGCACCGTCCAGCCCTTGTCGCGCATCCGCTCGAACCAGACCCGCTGCGGCTCGGAGGAGAACTTTGCATTACGGCCGCCCCAGAACGTGTCACCGTCCGAGGTCATGGGCTTGCGCATCTCCGGCGGGCAGTTCTGCTCCAGCCAGGCGCGGGTTTCGCTGCGGAATTTCTCAAGATCGGCCATGGCGCGTTTCCATCTGACGAATTGTTGAAACGACCTTAGCCGCCGGACCGTGGAATTCAATATCTCCCTGCGCCTGGCGCCGGTGGCCGCGAGGCCGGAACGGGTGTATTCGCTTGCTGGCCTAACGATTGAAAAACAAGAGGAAACGGACATGAGGCTGAAGCTGCTTTCGCCTGGCGAAATGAACGAGGCGCAAAAACAGACCTATGACGAGGCGATCGCCGGCAAGCGCGGCTCCGCGCCGGCGCCGATGATGGCCTGGCTCAACAGCCCGGAAATGGCGCGGCACGGCGCGCGGCTCGGCGAAATGCTGCGCTTCAACACGATGTTTCCGCCAAAACTTTCGGAGATCGCGATCCTCGTCACCGCGCGCCACTTCACCGCGCATTACGAATGGTGGGCGCACAAGCGCCTCGCGCTGAAGGGCGGCCTCGACCCGAACATCATCGATGCCATCCGCGACCGCCGCACGCCGGAATTCGACGACTCCAAGGCCAGCATGATCTACGACGTGGCGAAATCGCTGCACGAAGGCCATGGACTGTCGCAGGCGCTGTATGACCAAGCCGTCGAGACGCTCAGCGTGCGTGGCGTGGTCGAGATCATCGGGCTCTGCGGCTACTACACGATGGTGTCGATGACGCTGAACACGTTCGAATTCGGCTTGCCCGACGGCGAGGTGTCGGAGCTGGCGTGAGCCAGGAGCGCCGCCGGAAACACAGGGTTTCCGGACAGGCCGGTTCCGTGCGGTTCGGATCATCGCTACATACTGCCTTTAACCGGAGCAGCACCATGGCGCAAAATCCTCCCATCATCGCCGGCACACGGATCGGGCATGTGCACCTGAAGGTCGCCGATCTCGATCGCGCGCTCGGCTTCTATTGCGGCGTGCTCGGCTTCGAGCTGCAGCAGCGACTGGGCTCCGGCGCTGCGTTCATTTCGGCGGGCGGCTACCATCACCACATCGGGCTGAACACCTGGGAGAGCAAAGGCGGGCACCCGCCGCCATCAGGCACCACCGGCCTGTACCACACCGCGATCCTCTACCCCACCCGCCCTGCGCTCGCGGACGCGCTCCACCGCGTGCTCAGCGCTGGTATCGCACTCGACGGCGCCAGCGACCATGGCGTCAGCGAGGCACTGTACCTGCGCGACCCCGACGAGAACGGCGTCGAGCTCTACTGGGACCGACCCCAAGAGCAATGGCCGCGCACGCCGGACGGCAAGCTTGCGATGTTCACCAAGCGGCTCGATCTCGAGGATTTGCTGCGGCAACGGGAAATCTAACCCCTCATGGTGAGGAGGCGCGCAGCGCCGTCTCGAACCATGAGGCCCCTATGTCGCCCGTGGCCCATCCTTCGAGACGCGGCCTGAAGGCCGCTCCTCAGGATGAGGTCGGCGTGCGTGGTGCGTGTAGCTACGCATTGGCGCGTCCCCGCAGCATGATCAGCACGGCCGCGATGAGTTCGAGCACGATGCAGCCGTAGAACGGCAGCGTGTAGCTCCCCGACACATCGCGCAGCAGGCCGACCACGCCTGGACCGAACGCATAGGTGATCTGGTTGATGGCGGTGACCAGGCTCACCAATACGCCGAACGAGCGCGGGTCGAATTCGCGCTGCACGATCAGGGCCGGCAGCGTGATCAGATTGCCGACCGAAAAGCCGAATACGGCACAGGCCGCAATCAGCGCCCAATCGCTGCGCAGGTTGATGATGACGAGGAGCGCCACGGACTGGCTGACGAAGGACAGCGCCGACGCCAAGCGCTGATTGAGCCGGTCGATCACGAAGGAGAAACTCACGCGCCCGACCACCGCCATCGCGGTCAGCAGCGCCATCGCCACCGCCGCGCGCTCGCGGCCGATCACCTGATCCAGGAATGAGATCAGGTGCACGATGAAGCCGACCTGGGCGAACAGCACCAGGGCGAATGCAATCGAGACCGAGAGGAAACCGAGATCGCGAAGCGCACGGGCGCGGATCTGCGTCGGTGACGGCCCTCCCGCAGCAGACAATGCCACCGCCCCGATATGCGCCGGCGGCCGGCCGACGAAGACCAGGATCACCGGCACCATCAGCGCGACCATCGCGATCGCCGCCGCCGTCATCGCGCCGGAGAAACCGAAATAGCCGATGCCGGCGATCAGCAGCGGAACGCCGACGATGCCGCCAAAGCTCGCGCCGTTCAGCGCCAGGCTGATGGCCATGCCGCGCTTCTTGTCGAACCACAGGCCGAGCGTGTTGGTGATCATGCCAAGGCTGGTGCCGGCCCAGCCGAAGGCGAGCACAGCGTCGGCAAGATAGAGCTGCCAGGGCTCGCGCACCTGCCCGATCGCGACCGCCGCCGCAGCCATCGCGATCGTTCCCGCGACCAGGCAGCTCCGCGGACCGAACGCCTTGATCGCTTCGGCGACGAAGACGACCAGACCCGCACCCGCGAGATAGAAGAACGTGGTGCCGGAGGAAATCAGCGACGCCGGCCAGCCATGCAGGCGCTGCAGCTCGGCAACGTAGACGCTCTGACCGTAAAAGCCGAGGCCCCAGCCGAACGTCGCGAGCAGAAAGCAGACCAGCACGATGCGCCAGCCGTCGTAGCGGAGCGCGGCCTCGTCGGTGCTGGTGTGAGTTGATGCGTCCACGATTCTTGCTTGTCGTTTGTCCGTTAGCCGTCATGCCCGGGCTTGACCCGGGCATCCACGTTCTTCCTGGCCGCCAAGGACGTGGATGGCCGGGACAAGCCCGGCCATGACGAACCACTATTAGCAGGGCCTACAAGATCATCATTTCGACCACGATCGAACTGTCAGCAGTTGTCAGCAAGTCCCGGTCTTGAGCATGGTCTGTTCGGAAAACCGGCGTCCACTTTTCCGGATCATGCTCTAAAGACTCGGTTCCGGAAACTCATCGACGGCGCGCAATTTCGCCCGCCGCTTCGCGAACGAGGCGATCCACAGTACGACGAGCCCCAGAACCACCGGCGGGAACACGACGAGATTCACCGCCGACCAGCCGTAATTGGCGAGCAATTGGCCTGACGAGAACGAGCCGATCGCCATCGTCCCGAACACCAGGAAATCGTTGAACGCCTGCACCTTGTTGCGCTCCTGCGGCCGATGCGTCTCCAGCACCAGCGCGGAGGCGCCGACAAAGCCTAAATTCCAGCCGACGCCGAGCACGATCAAGGTCGCCCAGAAGTGCAGCGCGGTCAGGCCCGAGAGCCCGATCGCCGCCGCAAGCGCCTCCAGGAGCAGGCCGAACGCGACGATGCGCGATGCGCCGAAGCGGGCGATCAGCGAGCCCGTAAAGAAGCCCGGGCCATACATCGCGATGATGTGCCACTGGATCGCGAAATTGGAATCACTGACGGAAAGGCCGCACATCTTCATGGCGAGCGGCGCCGACGTCATCACCAGGTTCATCATGGGATAGGCGATGATGCCGCACAGCGCGGCGGCGATGAACCGCGGCTGCCGCGCGATCTCGAGTAGCGGCCGGCCGCCATGCAGGTCGACCGCGGCCGGTTTTGGCGCATCGACGCCGGCCAGCACCGCCATCGCGACCAGGGCGACGAACGCCTGCATCAGGAAGCTGAAGGCGAAGAGATAAGGCGGCCAGATGTCCATGGTCCATTGCACGAGTTGCGGACCGAGCACGCCGGCGAATACACCGCCTGCCATCACCCAGGATACGGCCTTGGGCCGGAACGCGGCGCTGGCACCGTCGGCGGCGGCGAAGCGATAGGATTGCGCCACCGCGCCATAGAGCCCGCCGAGAAAGGTCGCAAGGCAGAACAGCCAGAAAGCGCCGTGCAGGATGGCGAAGGCGCCGAGCGCGCCGGTCAGCGCGCCGCAGCCGGTGCCGATGATGAAGGCCGTGCGGCGGCCATAGGCGCGCGAGATGACGCCGGTCGGCAGCGTGCCGGCGGCAAGCCCCAGCACATACATCGACAGCGGCACGGTCGCGAGCGAAACGTCGGGCGCCAGTGTCGCGCCGACGATCGAGCCGGTCGCGAAGATGACGGCCGAATTGGCGCCGGTCAGCGCCTGCGCCGCAGCCAGCCGCAGCACATTGGCGCGCGCCCGCGCGTCGTCGGCGATCTCATCGCTGGATATGGCACTCATCGACGTTCCCATTCCAAGGCGCCCGGCAGGGAACCTCGCTGTTGCCGGCGCACTATGGAGAGCGGACGCCGCCCGATCAACCAGCGCAAATGGACCGAGGTTATGCGGGGGGCGCCGTGCAAACAGCAAGGCCTGTAGGATGGGTAGAGCGAAGCGAAACCCATCGCGACGGAGCAAGCAGTGCGAATGATGGGTTTCGCTTCGCTCTACCCATCCTACGATTTCGGGCGATCGGGCACAGAGGGCACCGGCGGCGCGATGTAGACCTTCCAGCTTACGGAGGGGCCGGGGTGGCCGTGGACGAAGCGGCGTGTGGTCATGATCAGGCGCTCGGCGTGCGGCGCGTTCTTGTCGATCCAGCTCTCGAACGCAGGCAGGCGTCCGTCATTGGGATCGAACACGCCGATGAAGCCGAGGCGCTTGGCTTCCGCTTCGCTGGTGAGGCCCGCGCCCCAGATTTCGCCCGGCGTGAACGGCGCTGGATGATCAGGGCTGTAGAACACCAGCGGCATGATCACCTCCGTGGTGCCCGCCACCACGGCCCAGCGCGAGGCGGCTTTGCGGTGCCAGGCCTCCGTGAGCTCGCGCGCAAGCTCGGCACGTGCGCCGTATTTCGCGACGCTGTTCGGATCGGCGGCAAGCTCGCGCTCGGCAATGGTCGGCGACGCGAACAGCATGGCGATACTGATCACGAGCCAGATCGCGCTGATCCGAAACAGCGCCATTCTGGGGATCCGCAGCCAGGGGATCGCGACCAGCGCGAGCGGCGTCAGGAAGAACAGCGAGATGCCCCAGTCGGTCTTGATATAGATCTCGAAAAACAGCGCGCCGAGCGGCGGCCCGATCGCGACGATGATCTGGATGATCCAGACATTGAGCGCCTGCGAGAGATTGACGCCGGGATTCGGCCCGAGCGACCAGTTGCGCGTGAACAAGGTCGACGGCCGCCGCACCAGCGCGCCCCAGCCGAGCGCGAGCGCCGCCAGCACGATACAGGCGGCGAGCAATCCGAGATTGTGGGCGATGTAGCCGTTGACGAGGTACAGACTGACCGCGCGATTGTCGATGCTGTAGACATCCCCGGCATAGGTCAATGGCGCAAAATGGGTCTCGCTCAGCCAGACGATATGCGGAATCATCGCCACAATCATCGTTGCGATCGCAACCCACGGCGCCGGCGAAGCCAGGAAGCGAAGGCGCTCGGGATGGATCAGCGCCGCAAGCCCGATGGCGCCGATCATGGTCAGCACCCAATATTTGGTCATCAGCGCCAGCGCGCCGGCAAGGCCAAGCCAGACGCCCGAAATGACAGTGCGCTTCTCGAACGCGTAGAGATAGGCCAGCACGACCGGCGGCAGGGTCGCAAGCTGCAACAGGTCGGCGTTGTACTTGTAGCCCTTGAAGTTGAAGATCGGATAGAGCGCGAGCGTCACCACGACGAAGAAGGCGCGGCGGCGGTCGACGACACGCAGCGCGATCAACCAGCAGACGATAAGGCTCACGGCGATGACCGCCATCGCCAGCGCATAGGTCGCCCAATCCGTCACCGGAAAGATGCGGAACCAGAGGCCGGCGACCCAGCCGGACAGCGGCGGATGCTTGCCATAGCCGAGCTGGAATTTCTGGCCCCAGGCAAAGGCCTCCGCGACGTCCATATGGATGTCCTGCGCGGACTTCAGATTGACCAGGATCAGCGTCCACAGCACGGCATGGGCGAGCGCAAAGGCGGTGACGAACCATAATCCGGTGACGGGATCGGTTGCGCGCGCCACCAGCCACGCCGCCAGGCGGGGGATAGAGAACTTCCGTTTTGCGCGCGCCGCCGCGGGCAGGATTGATGCAGTCGCCATGGGCCCTGCCTAGCCTGTTTTACGGGCGAATGAAATCAGCTTGGCGTGACTATGGGAGACCGGCGCCAGAGAGTTTCCCCGCCGCTGCCGTTTGCCGCAGCGACCCACAATCGGCAGAAACACCCGCCAAAACCAACCAAAACCGGCTCAAATTTCCGCAATGTGGTTGCCGCTTCGGGGTGCGAATGCTATCTCGCGCCCCATGACGACCGTCCCTATTCCGAACATCCGCAACTTCTCCATTGTCGCCCATATCGACCATGGCAAATCGACGCTGGCCGACCGCCTGATCCAGATGACCGGCGGCCTGTCGGATCGCGAGATGGCGGGCAAGGAACAGGTGCTCGATTCCATGGACATCGAGCGCGAGCGCGGCATCACCATCAAGGCGCAGACGGTGCGGCTGAAGTACCGCGCCAAGGACGGCAAGGATTACATCTTCAACCTGATGGACACGCCCGGCCATGTCGACTTCGCCTACGAAGTCTCGCGGTCGCTGGCGGCCTGCGAAGGTTCCTTGCTGGTGGTCGACGCCAGCCAGGGCGTCGAGGCGCAGACGCTCGCCAATGTCTACCAGGCGCTCGACAACAACCACGAGATCGTGCCGGTCCTGAACAAGGTCGACCTGCCTGCGGCCGAGCCCGAGAAGGTCAAGCAGCAGATCGAGGACGTGATCGGCATCGACGCTTCCGACGCCGTAATGATCTCGGCCAAGACCGGCCTCGGCGTGCCTGATGTGCTAGAGGCCATCGTCACCCGCCTGCCGCCCCCGAAGGGCGACAAGGATGCCACCTTGAAGGCGCTCTTGGTCGATAGCTGGTACGACGTCTATCTCGGCGTGGTCGTCCTGATCCGCGTCGTCGACGGCGTGATGAAGAAGGGCAGCCGCATCCGCATGATGGGCACGGGCGCAGCCTACGACATCGAGCGCGTCGGCTTCTTCACGCCGAAGATGCAGCAGGTGGACGAACTTGGTCCCGGCGAGATCGGCTTCATCACTGCGGCGATCAAGGAAGTCGCCGACACCCGCGTCGGCGACACCATCACTGACGACAAGAAGCCGGTGTCGGAAATGCTGCCGGGCTTCAAGCCGGCGATCCCGGTGGTGTTCTGCGGCCTGTTCCCTGTTGACGCCGACGATTTCGAAACCCTGCGCGCGGCGATGGGCAAGCTCCGCCTCAACGACGCCAGCTTCTCGTTCGAGATGGAGACCTCGGCCGCGCTCGGCTTCGGCTTTCGCTGCGGCTTCCTCGGGCTGTTGCACCTGGAGATCATCCAGGAGCGGCTGTCGCGCGAGTTCGATCTCAATTTGATCGCGACTGCGCCGAGCGTCATCTACAAGATGAAGCTCACCGACGGCAGCGAGATCGAGATCCACAACCCGGTCGACATGCCGGACGTGGTCAAGATCGCCGAGATCGATGAGCCCTGGATCGAGGCCACCATCCTCACCCCGGACGAATATCTCGGCAGCGTGCTGAAACTGTGCCAGGACCGCCGCGGCTCGCAGAAGGAGCTGACCTACGTCGGTAGCCGCGCGATGGTGAAATACGATTTGCCGCTCAATGAAGTGGTGTTCGATTTCTACGACCGGCTGAAATCGGTCTCCAAGGGCTACGCCTCGTTCGACTATCATCTGACCGACTACAAGCCGGCCGATCTCGTCAAAATGCAGATCCTGGTCAATGGCGAGCCGGTGGACGCGCTGTCGATGCTGGTGCACCGCACCCGCGCCGAGGGCCGCGGCCGCGCCATGGTCGAGAAGATGAAGGAACTGATCCCGCCGCACATGTTCCAGATCCCGATCCAGGCAGCGATCGGCGGCAAGGTGATCGCCCGCGAAACCGTGCGCGCGCTGCGCAAGGACGTCACCGCCAAATGCTACGGCGGCGACATCACGCGTAAGCGAAAACTTCTGGAGAAGCAGAAGGAAGGCAAGAAGAAGATGCGGCAGTTCGGCAAGGTCGACATCCCGCAGGAAGCTTTCATTGCCGCGCTGAAGGTGGATAGCTGAGGCAGAGGCCCAACCCGCCAGGGGCATGGCGAGATCAGGTCCAGTCTGAGGCTTTGGGGACCGGACAACAAAATATCGAAAAACAACCCCATGCAAAGCAGGCGGTGACTGCCTTCGGGACGCCTTATTGTCTCGCGTTGCTTGGCAGGGCCATCATCGCAAAGCTACAGCGGCGACATCACACGTAAGCGAAAACTTATGGAGAAGCAGAAGGCAAGGGGATGCGGCAGTTCGGCAAGGTCGACATCCGGTAGCAGTCCTTCATTGCAGCGCTAAGGATAGATAGCTGATCCAGGCCGTCATTGCGAACGTGACCAGCTAACCCGCTATACCAAAACGCTGGGCTTGCCACCTTGATCTACGCACCTTACGGTTGATCGATTCCGAAGGGTCAAGGATGTCGTTTGCCGTTGAAAAATCTGCGCTTGTTGATGTTTTGACCCATGCAGATTGCGTCCTGTTCGTTGGGTCAGGCATTTCCACGTGGTCAAATCTTCCGACTTGGAACCAGCTCCTCTTGGGCTTGATAGCCGCGTGCGAACGTCGAAATGGAAGCACTGTGCTTGCCCGCGATGCGCTAGCTCGGGGGAATCTTTTAGACGCTGCCGATAAACTGGCGGATGTAATCACGCCGCTGGAAATCGCTACCACTTTGAGGAAAGAGTTGGGCTTCGCCGATGCCAAGCCTCACGAAATTCATCGCCTTCTGACGAATCTTGGCCCAGAGCGATTCGTCACCACCAATTTCGACAATCTTATTGAACAGCAACTGGGGCTTGAAGGCCGTTTAGGCTCATTTCGGACAGTGACTAATAGGCAAATTGCCGAGCTGGCCGACATTCAGAAGGCTAGCGCGAATCGATTTGTCTTTAAGCCCCACGGCGATCTCGCCGAAGCAGAAAGCCTGGTGCTCGCCTCAACACACTACGATCGCATCTTGTTAGGCGCGTCAAATCTAGTCAGGCCGGTACTCGAAACTTTGTTCGTAAGCCGTCCAATTCTATTTATTGGTTATGGTTTGCGTGACCCCGACATGTTGCTCCTGCTTCGAACGCTAAAGGAACGCTACAACGGCAACGCAGGAGAATTCTACGCTATAATTGCAGATGCCAGCAAAGAACTCGTTGAATACTACTGGCGCCAGTATCGACTGCGCGTTTTTGGATATCCCACAAGCGAACAGGGAAATGACCATCGAGAGCTTCTTGCTCTGTTGCGATCTCTTTCAAACGACGTAGCCAGAAATCTCAAAATTCAAAGAGGGCCTCGCCTGTCACAAGGCATGAATGACAGCAATGATCTCATTCGTTACGCGGCACGTCTGATCACACCCGCATCCGCCGTCTCTTTTCCGGTCCGTGTCCTCCTCAAAGGTTGGCGCGATCAGTATCGAGTTCCCGAGCAGGTCAGAAAGTTTCATGGATCAAGGCTTTCCCACTTGCTTGAGAGCTGTACCGATCCCTTCGTTTTGCAAGGTCCAGCTGGGTCTGGCAAATCTTTCTCCATATCTGACCGACTTTCGCGGGCGGGTCAAAAAATTCTCAACTGGAGCCTAGAGAATTCTACAGACGGAGAACCGCCAGTCGTGCCGATCTTGCTGGATGCCCGCTTGTACCGCGGCGATTTTGGCCCGCTCATTGCGGCAACAGCGCCTGCATCGCTTGACTTGCAAAGAGTTTCACAAGCCCACAAGGTTATTTTGATTGTAGATTCCCTAGATGAGATGCCTGCTAAGCACCTAGAGTCTGGACATTGGCGATCAAATCTTGAAGCAGTGGCATCGAAACTCAAGAATGTCAGCATTCAATTTGGTACGAGAAGAGCTGACCTTATTTCTGATCCATCTATCCCTGTCTTCCTTGTTCAGCCATTGGCTGAAGGGATCGTCATCAAAAATTTGGAAGAACTTGGAAGAACAAAGGAAGAAATAACACCTGATCTGTTTGAGGCTCTGAAGACTCCTTTTACTCTGGCTCAGGGCCGACGTCTTCTCGGTCTGAACAGAGATATTACTTCGACGCCCGCTCTATTTTCGAAGCTTCTAGATCAAGCTTTAGAGCGAGCGGTAGGGAAGGAATGGACGGATCAGGTTTTTGATCATCTTTCGGCGCTCGCTGCTGATGTTTTGTCCGGTGGTTACGATACGATTCCGATCGAAACTGCCGCAAGCAAGCTCGCCAAGTCGAAGCGACCATCGAAGAGAACGCAAGACAACCGGTGGCTCATCGAGCGCCTCGTCGATGCGGGAATTCTCGTTTCCGAAATTGACAGCCACGTTCGATTCGTACACAGGTCGGTCGCAGAATTTCTAGCCGCCTTTTTTCTTTTGGCGAACTGGCGTCGCGGCGGCGCAAGGCTTTCAGATGTTTTATCCGTACGACGATGGGACAACGCAGTCGCTTGGGCCTCGACCTTGCTGGACGAGCCTGAAGGCCAGACATTCTTGCGAGAGGTCTATCTTATTGATCCTGAAGTAGCCGCCAGGTTGGCGCGAGCCGCAGAGGTTGGAAAGGTTCACGTTTGGTCGACACTCTTCGAACTAGTGGCTCAATACCCTCCTCCGGACGAGCAACAGTACGATTTCATTGAATCGCTCGAAGATTCGACCCCTCCGAATGAGGCCTTGCCGAGGTTGCGATCATTGACAGTTGGAGGTGACGCAATAGGAGGTTGGGCCGCGGCTCTGCTTGCCTATCAAATGCCCGACGCAGAACTGCGGCACTGGATGGAAAGAGTTTGCAGGGGAGAACTAGACTTCAATTTCATCAATCATTTTGGTCCGACCTTAGGCGCCCGAATTGAGGACCAAATTCTAGAGGAATTTTTGGAAATCCTAGCGGCTTCGGACAGGACTGTTCGACCGAACAAGGATCCAAGCGGTGCGGACGAAGGGCGCTTGGCGCGATACAATCTTGAAGCAGTCATTGGGGGACTTTCCAAGAGCTCCCGGGATAGGCTGCTCGCTTGGTCTCGGGGAAGATCGGCAACCCTGCGTGGCTCAATCTGCAACGGAATAAGAGACGTCGAAGACGACATTGCCGTTCAGCGGTATTTGGCCAGTCAATTCGATCGACATGTGCCGGAAGCCGTTTTCTCTCTCTACTTGGGGATGGTTTATGGCAAAGGACCGTGGATGTGGTGGACGCTCCCCTACACGAGTCGGCGCCTTGAAATATTGATCGGCACGCTGCGCTCTGATGACAAGGATGTTCGATGGGCGCTAGAGCTAACTCGCTGCCTTGTAACACGCAATCAGGATTGGCGTACCGCGATCACGGATCATTCCCGCATTGAAAAGAATGCCTCAGTTGCGCGCGTATTGCGCTTGTTGTTGTCTCCAACGAGGGCGAGCGCCGTCTTCAAAAAAATACTTCTAAAGGCACCAAAGCCCGGCGCAGCCTTGACGTCCATTGAGCGGGCTTTGTGTACGATGGCCGATCACTACGTTATCGATGTTGATGAAACAGAGATACTTGAATCTCTCAAAAGCAATACGCATTCAACATTGGGACTTCTGGCGGATGCGTTCTTCAAATACAGTTTTGATAAACTTCCGATAAAGATAACCCGGCTACACGATTGGATCACATTACTACACAGCCACTTTTCGATTGAAGAATGGCCCAATGATTTCTCCCTCGGTGCGGCCTGTAGCTATTTGGCTCGGGCAATGCCCATCTCTGATCACGTTCAGATCATTCGCTGGGCCAACGACCGCAAAAGTTCGATAAGAGACTTTGTACTCGGGCTAATTGTCCCGCGTATGATGGGCATTACTACTGACGATTTAACGCCCAGTTCAGGGAAACGTCTTCTGGACCTTTACGTCAACGGACACTTAGAGCCTCATCCGTCGCCAGGCGAGATCGCCACGGAACAATTCATAGCCGAGCTAGTGTTGCCATATGCTCAATCGATCAAAGATGATCCGCGGGAACGACAAGCCATACAGCAGGTCCTGACGGATGCTGGCCGTCGTCATGACCGTCGATATGCGCCACCTTGGCAGGTCGCCTCTGTATAACAGGGACTCGATATAACTTGCCGTTCTCCCGCGCGATGGTGAAATACGATTTGCCGCTCAACGAAGTGGTTTTCGATTTCTACGACCGGCTGGAATCGGTCTCCAAGGGCTACGCCTCGTTCGACTATCATCTGACCGACTACAAGCCGGCCGATCTCGTCAAAATGCAGATCCTGGTCAATGGCGAGCCGGTGGACGCGCTGTCGATGCTGGTGCACCGCACCCGCGCCGAGGGCCGCGGCCGCGCCATGGTCGAGAAGATGAAGGAACTGATCCCGCCGCACATGTTCCAGATCCCGATCCAGGCAGCGATCGGCGGCAAGGTGATCGCCCGCGAAACCGTGCGCGCGCTGCGCAAGGACGTCACCGCCAAATGCTACGGCGGCGACATCACGCGTAAGCGAAAACTTCTGGAGAAGCAGAAGGAAGGCAAGAAGAAGATGCGGCAGTTCGGCAAGGTCGACATCCCGCAGGAAGCTTTCATTGCCGCGCTGAAGGTGGATAGCTGAGGCACTGTCGTCATTCCGGGGCTCGCGCAGCGAGAGCCCGGAATCCATTTCTCCACATACTATGCGGCCCGATGGATTCCGGGTTCTCGCTACGCGCGCCCCGGAATGACGGCGGCGAGTGCCTCGACCACCTTGCCCTCCCCCCACAGATAAGCCACCATCGCGTTCCCGCTCAACAAAACAACAACAGCGAGGAAACGCATGAGCAAGGTGGAAGGATTCGATCTCGCCGGGAAGGCGCGTGCGCTGGCGCCGTTGATCACAAAAGATGCCGACGAGATCGAGCGGACGCGGCGGCTGACGGGCGCGGTGACGGCGGCACTGGTCGACAACGGGCTGTACCGGGCGCTGCTGCCGAAACGCTTCGGCGGCACCGAGGCGACGCTGGAAGCGTTCATGCAGATGCAGGAGGAGATCGCCAAGGCCGATGCCTCCACTGCCTGGTGCCTCGGCCAATGCAGCGTCTGCGCGATGACCGCGGCCTATCTCGAGCCTGATGCGGCGAACGAGATCTTCAACGTCGCGCCGGGCATTCTGGCCTGGGGCGCGATCGCGCATGAGGTGAAGGCGGTGCCAGGCGGCTATCTCGCCAATGCGCGCTGGGACTTTGCCTCGGGCTCGCGGCAGGCGAGCTGGCTGGGGGCGCATGTGCGCGTGGTCGAACAAGATGGTACGCAGCGCAAGAAGCCGGACGGCTCGGCGGAAATCCGCACCATCCTGTTTCCGGCGGCCAGCGCCACGATGCACGACGTCTGGGACGTGATCGGGCTGAAGGGCACCGGCACCGATTCCTATTCGGTGGCGAATCTGTTCATCCCGGAGAAGTTCGCGGCGCTGCGCGACGATCCTTCGGCCTTGCGCGAAGGGGGCCCGCTGTACAAGCTTTCCACCAACATGGTGTTCGGCATGGGCTTTGCGGCGACCGCGCTCGGTGTGGCGCGCGCCACGCTCGATGCGGCGATCGAGCTTTCGCGCGGCAAGACGCCGCAAGGGTTGAAGGCGATGCGCGAGAACAATGCCGTGCAGGGTTTGATCGGCCGCACCGAGGCAAGCCTGCGCGCTGCGCGCGCCTATCTCTATACGACTGCTGCGGAGGTCTGGCGCGATCTCGAACGCGGCGTTTCCCTGACCGAAGGCCATCGCGTGGCGCTGCGCGTCGCCTCGACCTGGACCATCCACCAATCGGCATCCGTGGTCGATACCGCCTATCACATGGCCGGCGCGACAGCCGTGTTCGCTGCCAACAAGTTCGAGCGCCGCTTCCGCGACATGCACGCGATCGCGCAGCAGATCCAGGCCCGCGACGTCAATTACGAGGACGCCGGCCGCGCGATCCTCTCAGGCAATCTCGCGGGATCGCCAACGACGCGGTGAGCAATTCGTCATTGCGAGCGAAGCGAAGCAATCCATGTCTCAGCGCGTGGCGCTAGGGATTGCTTCGCTTCGCTGGTAATGAGGAGTTGAGAGATTTGGAATCACGCTACCAGCGCGGCTTCGTCGTTCGTCCCGCCGCGCTGCGCCTGCAGCAGGCTGACGATGTCGGCATTGGGCCTGGCGCGGCTGAACAGGAAACCCTGGCCTTCGTGGCAGCCTTCGGCGCGCAGGCAGCTCAGCTCGGCTTCGGTCTCGACTCCCTCCGCGGTGATGGTGACGCCGAGGCCCTTGCCGAGGCTGATGATCGAACGCACGATCGCCTGCGCATCGCGGTTGGAGCCGAGGTCGCGCACGAACGACTGGTCGATCTTGATCTTGTCGAACGGAAAGCTGCGCAAATAGCTGAGGCTGGAATAGCCGGTGCCGAAATCGTCCATCGAGATGCGCACGCCGAGCGCGCGCAGCGCGTGCAGCGTGGCCAGCACCTGGCTGCTCTTTTCCAATAGCAGCGTCTCGGTGATCTCGAGCTCGAGCCGCCGCGCCGGCAGACCGGAATACTTCAGCGCTTCCGTTACCTGCGACAACAGATTGCCGGTGCGGAATTGCAGCGGCGACAGGTTGACGGCGACGCGGACATCGTCGGGCCAGTGCGCGGCATCCATGCAGGCGCGCCGCAGCATCAAGCCGCCGAGCGGATTGATCAGGCCGGTCTCTTCCGCCACGGGGATGAACTCGCCGGGCGAGATCATGCCGCGCTCGGGATGCGGCCAGCGCACCAGCGCCTCGAAGCCGGTGATGCGGCCGCTCGAGAGATCGACCAGCGGCTGGTAGAACGGCCGCAAGCCGTCGTTCTGGATCGCGTCGCGCAAATCCATCTCGATCTTGCGGCGGGTCTGGGCGCGCGCGTCCATCTCGGCCTCGAAGAAGGAGAAGGTGCCGCGGAATTCGCTCTTGGCGCGCGATAGCGCCATGTCGGCGCTCTTCAACAGTTTCTCCGATTCGTCACCGTCTCCGGGCGACATCGCAATGCCGATGCTGGCGCCGATCACGATGGAATGGCCGTCGAGCAGATAGGGTTCGCCGATCGCTTCCAGCAAGCGCTTCGCGAGCAGCACCGCATCCTCCGGACGCGACACGCCGCTCTGGACGATCGCGAATTCATCGGAGTTGAGACGGGCCAGCGCATCTTCCTCGCGCAAGGTCGAGCGCAGGCGCTTTGCGACCCCGCGCAGGAGCTTGTCGCCGACGCCATGGCCGAGCGTGTCGTTGACGGCCTTGAAATTGTCCAGCCCGAGCACCAGCACCGCGACCTTCTCGGCGCTGCGGCGGGTGTGCAGCAGCATGTCGTCCATCTGCTGGCGGAGCAGATTGCGGTTGGGCAGCCCCGTGAGCCCGTCATGCTGGGCCATGAAGGCAAGCCGCGCCTCGGCGCGCTTGCGCTCGGTCATGTCCATCAGCGCCAGCAGCACCGCGGGCTGGTTGCCATGCATCAATTCGCGCGAATAGATCGCAAGATCGATCAGCGTGCCGTCGGCCCGCACATGCTTCCAGGTCCGCGCCGCCTGCTCGTCGCCGCCGCGGCCGCCGATCCATGGCAGTTCGGTATCGAATGCCTGCAGGCTGCGGATGGTCAGTTTCTCAAATTCGGTGCGGCTGAAGCCGTAATGCTCGGCCGCGGCATCGTTGACGGAAAGGATTCGCTCGCCGTCGAGCGAGCAGAGGATCATCGGCACCGGGTTGCCGTCGAACAGCAGGCGGAACGACGCCTCGCGCTGCTTCAATTCGGTGATGTCGACGCGCAGGCCGACGACGCCGCCATCCGACGTCAGCCGCTCCTCGATCAAGACGACGCGGCCGTCGGCGAGCTTCTGCTCATGCCGCTCTCCGGGCTCATAGAGCTTCTTCAGCCGCTCGGCGATCCACGCCTCCTCGCGGCCGACCGCCTCGGGATAGTCGCCGCGCGCGACGCCGACCCGGAGCGTATCCTGCAGCCGCGCACCGTGCTCGAACTGGTCGGAGCTGCGGCTATAGATCTCCGCATATTTCTTGTTCCAGAGGATGTAGCGGCCTTCGGCGTCGAGGAACACGATGCCCTGCGGCAGGATGTCGATCGCCTCGCGCAGGCGTTCGTTGGAGCGGCGCGCATCCGCGATTGCCGCTTCAGTCTCGGCGCGGTTGCGCACGATCTCGCCGATCTCGGATGGAACGCGCCGCCTGCCACTTGCAAGCTTCGGATCGGGTTTGACGGGACGGCCGGGAATTCTCGCCGCCACCTTACGCTTCAGTTTCTTAGCCGTTCTTGGCCGCATCTTCGGCATCGACTTTTCGCCCACACGCACTCCCGCCGCGGATGGTTCTCCGATAAGTGTCTGAAAAAATGGTGTATTCCGCCGGTTTCCAGAATAGAGCCGGACTCCGAGCTGCCTGTTTAGGAGGCGGACGTCCGCATCTCTGAATACCGGTGGGCGGCTCGGAGGGGCTGAGAAGCAAATCCAACGGGCAAATCAACCAAGCGCGCGCAGCCAATTTTCCCGCGATCCGGGTAGCGATGCTGCGGATGCACCAATGGCGCGTATTCCGCACGAAATTGCGTCATTCCGCGACAGGGTTAGTACCCGGTTAAGCCGCGAGCTTGCATCGAACCAATCACGAGGCGGCGGCATCTGCTGCCGCCAAAAAGGCTTCGGGCGCCTGCCGGTTCAGGCTATCCTCCGCTCCAGGGGACGAGGCGCAAGCATCGCCTTGGGGAGGGCACCCGATGCGCCAGAGCACGCACAATCGATCTCTCACCATCAGCACTCTCTTGGCGGCGACGCTGGCGCTGCTGCTGACGTGTGGTCCCGGCGCTGCCGGAGACTACCCGGACCGCACCGTCAGGATCATCGTGCCATTCTCTGCCGGCGGCACCGCGGATGCGGTCCCGCGGCTGGTGGCGGATTGGCTGTCGCGCAAATGGGGCCAGCCGATCGTAATCGAGAACAGGATCGGTTCAGCCGGCAACGTCGGGGCCGAGGAGGTCTACAATGCCGACCCCGACGGCTACACCCTTCTCTCCGCGCCACCGCCGCCGCTCGTCATCAACCAGAACCTTTTTCGCAAGCTCCGCTTTGATCCGGCGAGGTTCGAGCCGATCGTCGTGATGGCGCAGGTGCCGAACGCGATCTTCGTCCGCCCGAACGGCATCAAGGCGTCCAGCGTGGCGGAGTTGATCGATCATCTGCGCGCAAACCCCGATGGGCTCACAGCCGCCACGCTCGGCAGCGGGACAACGTCGCATCTGAGCTCCCAATTGTTCGAGACGATGGCGAAGGTGAAGCTGCGCCAGATTCCCTATCGCAGCACCGTGCCGGCGCTGCAGGGCCTGCTCGCCGGCGACGTCGACCTGATGTTCGACAATCTCGGCGTCACGCTGCCGCTGGTGACGGCCGGCAAGCTCAAGCTGCTGGCGGTGGCTTCGCCCAAACGGTTGCCATCCATGCCCAACGTGCCGACGATCGCCGAAACGCTGCCGGGCTTCGAAGCGGTCGCCTGGTTTGCGATGGTGGCGCCGCCAGGGACGCCGAAAGCGATCGTCGAGAAGATCAATGCCGACGTCAACGAAGTGCTGGCCCGGCCCGATATCCAGGCCAACTTCCGAAAGCTCTCCGCGGAAATCTATGGCGGCTCGGTGGAGCGGACGTCGCAATATCTGCGCAGCGAGGTCGACCGCTGGAGCACGGTGATCAAGTCGGCCAAGATCGAGATGCAGTGAAGGCTCTTCCGACCTCTCCCGCTTGCGGGAGAGGTCGGCGCGTAAGCGCCGGGTGAGGGCCCTCTCCACACGAAGAGTCCGGAGATACCCCCACCCCGGCCCTCCCCCGCAAGCGGGAGAGGGAGTTTAGCTCCATCAACCAATTGCGATGTCACGGCGGCTCGCGGACCATCGAATCCATGTTACCCTGACTGCCCTTCGAGTGAATCCCATGACGTCCCGCCCGATATTGACCCTGCTGGTTCTTGCAGCTCTATCGCTTGGTGCCGACGCGGCGTCGGCGCAGGACAGAGGCTCGGTCAATCCGAAGCCGCTGCCGCCGCTCGCCAATCCCAACGATCCCAAGCTCGGCGCCAAGGAATTGTTCGCGCGCAAGGTGCTGCCGACGGCGACGCCGACGCGGGTGATCGGCTCCTATTCCAAAGGCTGTCTCGCAGGCGCGGCGCCGATGCCGATCAATGGCGAGACCTGGCAAGTGATGCGGCTGTCGCGCAACCGCAACTGGGGCTATCCCGGCATGATCGCGCTGCTCAAGCGCCTGTCGGTAAACGCACACAAGGATGCCGGCTGGCCGGGTATCCTGGTCGGCGACATCGCGCAGCCGCGCGGCGGGCCCGCCCTGAGCGGCCATGCCAGCCACCAGATCGGTTTAGATGCCGACGTCTGGCTGACGCCGATGCCCGACCGCAGGCTGTCGCGCGAAGAACGCGAGGACATGTCGGCGGTGATGATGGTGCGGCCGGACCGGCTCGACGTCGATCCCAAAGTGTTCACCCCCGGCCATGTGCTGGTGCTGCGCGACGCCGCGCAGGAGCCCGCCGTGCAGCGGATATTCGTCAATGCCGCGATCAAGAAGGCGTTGTGCCGCGAGGCCAAGGGCGACCGTAGCTGGCTCGCCAAGATCAGACCGTGGTGGGGCCATGACTATCACTTCCACATCCGCATGCGCTGCCCGGCCGGCGCCAGCGAATGCGAGGGACAGCCGTCGCAGTCGGAGGATGAAGGCTGCAAGCCTTCCGACTTCGACTTCTGGTTCTCCGATGCGGTGCTGCATCCGAAGCCGCCGCCGATACCGCCAAAGCCGAAGCCGCCAATGACGCTGGCGCAAATGCCGGCCGCCTGCAAAGCGGTGCTGAACGCGCCGGACGCGAAGCAGTAACATCTTCTTCGATTGACGCTCCATCCGGGCTACGCATTGTCCCGCGAGGATAACATCTTCGTCAGGACGCTATTCCCACGGCGGCTTGATGGGCTATTGTCGCATCGGCCAGCGCCGCAAGCGCAAGGCGTCTGCCGGGGACGACGGTCCCGCTCGTTTCAACCAAAAGCCACATAGGCGCAGCACGACTGCGCGCATTCAACCCTTGCGAGGAGCGATCATGCGTCTCAGTGCACGTAACCAGATCAAGGGCACCGTCGTCGAGGTGAAGAAGGGCGCAACCACGTCCCATGTCCGCGTCGATATCGGCGGCACCGTCATGACGTCCTCGATCACCAACGAGGCGGTCGACGATCTCGGCATCAAGGTGGGCGGCAAGGTGATCGTGGTGGTCAAGGCCTCCGATGTCATGATCGCGGTGGATTAGTCATGCGGCGGACATCTGTTCTGGTTGGGTTGCTGCTGCTCGGCAGCGCACCCGCCCTTGCGGCGGAAGAACCGAGCGGCTGCGACAAGTTCAAATGGCCGATCGATCGCGAGCGCGCCGCGCTGACCGCGCCAGATCGCGCCAAATTGACCTCAGGCAACGAGTTTGCGGCCTTGCCCGCAAGCGGATTCACGCTGACCCTGGTGGCGCCGGCAGATGCAAAACTGCCGACGCCGCCGGAGCGTGCGCCGAAGGACAGCACCTTTGCCGGCTTCACCAGCTTCAAGACTACGCCCAAGGCCGGGCTTTACACGATCAGCCTGTCGTCCGGCGCATGGCTGGACGTGGTGCAGGATGGTCACTTCCTCAAGCCCAAGGCATTCAGCGGCGCCACCGACTGCGACGGTATCCGCAAGACGGTGAAATTCGAGCTTTCCGCGAGCCCATTCGTGCTGCAGATCAGCGGGGCCAAAGAGAATTCGATCTCGGTCGCGATCCTGCCAGCGGAATGAGCGGCGAATAGGCCTGGGCAAATGCACAAAGGGTCGCCTTTACCCGGGCCGCGGGCCTGTTTATTGTCTGGCCATAGCGATGCCCCGACCGACCGTCAGTCCGTTGGGATCACCGGAACGGCGCTTCCGTCTGTCGCAATCCTTACCGATTCAACCAACGCCCGAAGTGCGCGCGGTCCGCGTGCATGCGGACGTGATGGAGCGCCTGCCATGAACCGCCTTGCCGGAATTGTCGCCGCCTTTGTCCTTGCGCTGTCTTCAGCCGCCTTAGCTGCGAACGCGCAGGAAAAGACCCTGACCGTGTTCGCGGCCGCCTCGATGAAGAACGCCCTCGACGACATCGACGCCGCCTACACCGCCAAGACCGGCGTCAAGGTCAATGCGAGCTATGCCGCCAGCTCAGCATTGGCAAAGCAGATCGAGCAGGGCGCGCCGGCCGACGTGTTCGTCTCCGCCGACACCGACTGGATGGACTACGCGGTCAAGCAGAAGAACATCAACGAGGCGACGCGGGTCAATCTGCTCGGCAACAGCATCGTGCTGATCGCGCCGAAGGACTCCAAGATCGACAACGTCAATATCGGCGCCGGCTTCGACCTCGCCAAGCTCGCCGGTGACGGCAGGATCGCGACCGGCGACGTCAAGGCCGTGCCGGTCGGCAAATATGCCAAGGCGGCGCTGGAGAAGCTCGGCGCCTGGCAAGCAGCCGAGCCGAAATTCGCTATGGCCGAAAGCGTGCGCGCGGCGCTGACACTGGTCGCCCGCGGCGAGGCCGTGCTCGGCATCGTCTATTCGACCGACGCCAAGGTCGAGCCCGGCGTCAAGATCGTCGGCACCTTCCCGGCCGACAGCCATCCCGCGATCATCTATCCGGTCGCGGCGACGACGACGGCCAAACCCGAGACCGCCGAGTACCTCAACTTCCTGAAATCGTCGGCGGCAAAGACGATCCTCGAGAAGTACGGCTTCAAGTTCCTGATCACGCCGACGACCTGAGCATGATCCGGAAAAGCGGAAGCATGATCTGAGCCCACGTGTTCGAGATTTCGCCGACCGAGTGGACGGCGATCCTGCTGTCGTTGCGGGTCGCCATCGTCGCAACACTGGTCGCGACCCCCTTAGGGATCGCGCTGGCGTGGCTGCTTGCGCGCCGTGACTTCTGGGGCAAATCGGTGCTCGACGCGCTCGTGCATCTGCCGCTGGTGCTGCCGCCTGTTGTCACCGGCTATCTGCTATTGCTCACGTTTGGACGGCGCGGCCTCGTCGGGGCCTGGCTTGCCGATCATCTCGGCATCGTCTTCGCGTTCCGCTGGACCGGTGCGGCGCTCGCCTGCGGCGTGATGGCCTTTCCATTGCTCGTGCGGCCGATCCGGCTGTCGATCGAGGCCGTCGACCGGCGGCTGGAGCAGGCCGCCGGAACGCTGGGCGCGGCGCCGTGGCAGGTGTTCCTGACCGTGACGTTGCCCCTCGCGCTACCGGGCGTGCTCGCCGGAATGGTGCTCGGCTTCGCCAAGGCGATCGGCGAGTTCGGCGCGACCATCACCTTCGTCTCCAACATTCCGGGCGAGACCCAGACCATCTCGTCGGCGATCTATTCGCTGATCCAGACGCCCGAGGGCGACCTTGCGGCGGCGCGGCTGGTCATCATCTCCATCGTTCTTGCGATGAGCGCGCTTGTTGCATCAGAGTGGTTCGCGCGGCGCGCGACGAAGCGGCTGCACGGAAACTGACCATGCTCCGTGTCGACGTCACCAAGCACCTTGGCGAATTCACGCTCTCTGCGTCCTTCACCAGCGAGGGCCGCGTCATCGGCCTGTTCGGCGCGTCGGGCGCCGGCAAGACCTCGCTGATCAACATGATCGCGGGACTGCTGAAGCCCGACCGCGGCATCATCTCGCTCGATGGCGAGACGCTCGACGACACCGAAGCGCACGTGCATGTGCCGCCCTACCGGCGCCGCATCGGCTATGTGTTCCAGGACGCGCGGCTGTTCCCGCATCTCGACGTGCGGCAGAACCTCGATTACGGGCGCCGCATGAATCGCCTGCCGGATGATCCGGCGCAGCGCAAACGCGTCACCGACCTGCTCGACATCGGCCATCTCATGGACCGTCGTCCGGGTAAACTTTCCGGCGGCGAGCGCCAGCGCGTCGCGCTCGGACGCGCGCTGTTGTCGAAGCCGCGCCTGTTGCTGCTCGACGAGCCCTTGGGCTCGCTGGACGAAGGGCGGAAGGTGGAGATCCTCCCTTATCTGATCCGACTGCGCGACGAGGGCATACCCATGGTCTACGTCAGCCACGACGCCGCCGAACTGCGCCAGCTCGCGACCCAGATCGTGATGCTGCGTCGTGGCGAGGTGACTGCGTTCGGCGGCGTAAAGGTGCTGACGGGAGGCTCGAATTGATTTCGGTCACCTTCCCTTCTCCCCTTGCGGGAGAAGGTGACGCGAAGCGCCGGATGAGGGGTCGTCGCCGCGGGCACGGTGCGCGTGGAGAGAGACCCCTCACCCAAGCGGGTGCGTGCTGACGCCGGAGTAGCCCTCTCCCACAAGGGGCGAGGGCGCATCAAGCAGCACCTCGCAGGTTTATCGATCGACGTTGAGCACCGCACCGGTGCGGGCGTCGACATCGACTTCCATGTACCGGCCTTCGAGATCCCGCCCCTCGATTTGCCATTCATAGCCGGCAAATTCAGTGTGAGATACGGTTACGAGCCCGAGATCGGTCGCGATCGCCAGTGCTCTCTGCATCGATATGAGATCGCCAGAATCATAAGCCCTGGCGTGCGTCGCAATTCCAAGGGTCATAACCACGATCATCGGGAGGATGAATTTTCGCATGTGCCACTCCTGGTGAAAGTTCGTTACGGCAGGCACCAACAGCCCTCGAGGCGTATTGGTTCCCATTTCACAGCGAAACTGGGTGATCCGCAGCGGTTGCAACCGCTTGTTGACCGCCGATTGGCGACAATGTGACGGTTCCCCGCGGTGCTCGGCAAAAGACATCGGCTCGACTCGTTCACAGATTCGTTTGCTTTAAGGACAAAGCTTGTCGATTTGCCAAATCCGCCCGAGCGCGCCAAATTGTTGCCGGAAGAAAGGCGTGCCATGCGTATTGCTGGTTGGGTTTTGCTGCTCACAGGATTCGTCCTGTGCCTCACGGTGGCCTGGGCCGCTCTCGGCTTTCTGTTGATGGGCATCGGCCTCGTGTCGCTGCAGGTCGCCGAGCGGAAGCGGCGAAAGTCCGAGAAGACGGAGTCCGCCGCCCTCGATGCGCGTCCGAAGCCGGCTATCGCACTTGCCGAAGTGCCTCCGGCCAACGCAGAAACTGTTCCGATCACTCCGGAACCTCCCCCCTTGCCGGCACCGCAAACGACCTCGAGCGCCGACGCCTCCGCTTACGACAAGGAAGTATGGCGCCGCCTGGTCGAGAGCGATCCCGATCTGGCGCGACTGGCCGCGGTGCTGTCCGACTACGGCCAGCACTATGTCGATGAATTCGCCAATAGCTATCTGGCACAGCCGGACAAGGGCCGCCTCGGCGCGATCGTCAACGAGATCATCGCGAAAGCCGCACGAAAGGAATCCACGCCGGCGGCATCGCCCGAAGTGCATCAGCCATCGGTCGATCAAGAACCGAGATCGCCACATGCGCGGACCGAGCCGGATCGCAGCCCGCCGAAGATTCACGCGCCAAAGGTCGCGGTGGTGCCGCGCGCAGCACCCGATGTCCGCAGCACCAGGGCAGCCGCCATCGCCCCGCGCATCCGGAGCGCCCCCGAGATTCGTCTCGAGCCAAATCCGGAAGATGGAAACGACAGCATCACATCGGCCGACGACGACCTCAGCGAACTGATCAGGACGTTCGCGAACGATGCAAGCTCCCTCAGAAGATAAGCAGATCATTGCGGCCGCCACCCCTTGATAAGGGCGGCTATCACTTTGACTGCACATGAAAGACGGTTTACATACCCCCAAACTACAACTTATGCGGTCGGGGGGCAGTTACGTGGCAGAGGTAGTCAATCTTGATGCACTCATTCCGAGGGAAGATTTTATTGCACCGCCGGACAACACCAGCACCACTGCTGGTGAACTCGGGAAACCCTCTGCTTCAGCGACCGACTTAACAGCCAGAGAATCATTTTTTGAGACACTAAGAAAGCCCGATTTCCAGAGAGAAACGGCGGCGTGGACACCCAGCGCCGTCTGCGACTTCATCGAAGCTTTCGTAAGCAATGATCTTATTCCGTCGGTCATTTGCTGGCAGTCGCCGGCTCGGCTCACGTTCATTATCGATGGCGCCCATCGTTTAAGCGCCATCATAGCCTGGATAATGGACGACTATGGCGCGGGAAGTCGCTCTCTGAGGTTTTACGGCAAAGTACCTGAACAGCAGGAGCGTATGCATCACAAGACCCGAGAACTGGTCAATAAGCGGGTTCTTTCTTACGCTCAGTGGCGGAGCGAAACTGCCGAGCCCAATAGCGTTCCGGAACTTACGGGTAAGGTGCGCGGGTTAGCTCATGCGAAAGTCCCGTTGCTGTGGGTTCCTGGAAATGACGCGACGAAGGCTGAGAAAGCATTTTTCACCATCAACCAGTCTGCGGTCGAGATCGACGCAACGGAGCTAAAGATTCTGAATGCTCGTTCGAAACCTAATGCGGTTGCTGCCCGCACGATAGTCCGCAATGCCACGGGAACGAAGTATTGGGATTCGTTCTCTCCCGATGGGCAGAAAGCAGTCGTTGAAACGGGCAAGGCGATCTATTCGGCCTTGTATAGCCCTCCTTTACAGACTCCGCCTCGATCTGAGGATTTACCAGTTGCAGGTCATGGTTACGGCTCGCAGACGCTGCCCTTGATCTTTGATCTTGTAAACATAGCAAACAGCCTTGCGGTTGAGGATGCAGGAAAAAACAAGAAAAAGTATCTCGTTCCGCAAGGACACGCGAAGCCAGATGAAACGCCCACGGTATCCACGATTAAAGAAACTGAACGCTTGGTTCACCGTATCACTACAACGCATCCTGCGTCGCTTGGATTGCATCCCGGTGTGTATTTCTACGCCACCAATATCAGACACCAGCCGACAACCGTTTTGGCGGTCGCTCAGTTCATAAAAGACATGGAAAAAATCGACGGTTTCCTAGAGTTTACAAAGCATCGCGCCGCGTTCGAGACTTTCTTGGTGAATCATAAGATGTTCATAAATCAACTCACAATTCGCCACGGAAGCATGGTGAAGGGATATCTGCCGATCCGCGACTACTACCAGTTCGTTCTTGATCGTATTAAGGCCGGTCGCAGTGAGGCGCAGGTTGAGACAGATCTAGCAGCTAATGAGAAGTATCAGATGTTGGTCAAGGAGCGTCCAACCCCCTCAAAGAGAGCGAAGGCCTTTTCCCAAGACGCAAAGAACGCCAAACTACTTACCGACGTTCTAGCAAACGCGTTTGTTTGCAAACTATGCGGTGCACGCATCGACAAAAAATCCATGCATCTGGATCACATAAAGGAAAAATCGCAAGGCGGTGCAGCAGACATCGACAACAGCCAATGGCTACACCCATATTGCGATAGTACTGCTAAGGCACTGATGCGGCCTGTTGAAAGGAATACCACGAAGGTCTCCGCGTGACCAACGATCGGTTTGCGCGTATCACGCGCAACTCGAGTGGGATACTGTCTCCACGTTCGGAGCAAGAAACGGTGGGCACGCTGCGCTTTGCCCACCCTACGATTCTGTCGTCCCGCGAAACAGCCGCGCAACCCGGGACATCTCCATCAAGGTTTGCAAGCGGTCCCGGGTTACGCTGGCGCTCCAGCCGGGCTACGCTCTCTTTCGGGGCGCGACTTTAGACGCCTGCGACCGATGTCCAGATCCCGGCGAGCTTGCGCTTGAACTGCTGCAGCCGGGTCGCCGGCACGACCGGCTCCTCTTCCTCCGGCAGGCGCAGGCCGACGACATTGACCCTGCCACCACCGAGGCTGCGCGCGACCAGGACGATGCTGTCCAGCGCGAGCTCCGCGCCTTCCTTCGGCGCTCGGTCGAGATGGATGTCGAAATAGTCCGACAGCGTCAGCTTCTTCTGGTCCTCATCGACGGTCACGCCGTAGATCTCGGCAAGCTCGCCAAGCGTATGCTCGCCGGAGACCACGAAGTCGCCGAGCAGATGCGGGTCCGGCGCGGTGCTTGGCGGCATGTCGACGAAGAAGCGGTCGAGCGCTTCCGCCCGCTCCGGCGGCGCCAGCAGATAGAGGTAGTCGCCGGGCGCGATCGGGTCGGCCTCGGCGGGGGAGAGAATGTTCTCGTCGCGGATCACCAGCGTCGGCCTCGACCAGGACGGCAGCAATCCGCGGCGGAAAAACAGGCTCTTCGCGCCGACGGGATAGCCGACGAGCTGCTGCTCGAGCTGACCGGGCAGGTCCAGTTCGACGCGCCGCGGGCCGCGGTCGACGCGCGGCAGCGCCACGTGCAGCCGACGCGCCGCCGGCGCCAGGGTCCAGCCCTGCAGCAAAAGCGAGATGATGACGACGACAAAGGCGACATCGAAATAGAGATAGGCCTTCGACAGGCCCACCAGCATCGGGATCGAGGCGAGGAAGATCGCAACCGCGCCGCGCAGCCCGGTCCAGGCGATGAACACCTTCTCCCGCCAGTTGAAGCGGAACGGCGCCAGGCAGGCGAACACGGCAAGCGGCCGCGCCAGCAGCATCAGCGCCAGCGCCACCACGACCGAAGCACCCAGGCTGCTGAGCACGCGGTGCGGCGACACCAGGAGCCCGAGCAGCACGAACATCACGATCTGCGCGAGCCAGGTCGCGGCGTCGAGGAACGCGACCACCGAGCTGTGCGCGCGCGTCGGGCGGTTGCCGATAATGATGCCGGCGAGATAGACGGCGAGGAAGCCGGAGGCATGGGCGATCTGCGCCGCGCCGAAGATCACGAGCGCCGCCGTGGTCACGAATGGCGCGTGCAGGCCCTGCGGCAGAGCGACGCGGTTCATGGCGATCACGACCAGCCGGCCGCCGATCACGCCCACGATCGCCCCAAGCACGGCCTCGCGGACGAACTCCAGGACGATGTGCGACGCCGAGCTTTCTCCGAGGGAGATGAATTCCACCAGCATCAGCGTCAGGAAGATCGCGAAGGGATCGTTGGTGCCGCTTTCGGCCTCCAGCGTGGCGCCGACGCGCGGGCGCAGGCGCAACCCCTGGGTGTGGACCAGCAGGAATACCGCCGCGGCGTCGGTCGAAGCCACCACGGCCCCGACCAGCAATGCCTCGGTCCAGGAGAGGTCGAGCATATATTTGGCCACCGGCGCCGTGATCAGCGCGGTCAACAGCACGCCGCCGGTCGCGAGCACCATCGAGGGCGCCAGCACGGCACGGATGCTTTGGAAGCGCGTGCGTAGTCCGCCATCGAACAGGATCAGCGCCAGCGCCACCGAGCCCACCAGATAGGTGGTGCGGACGTCGTCGAACTGCAGGTGGCCGGGACCGGCATCGCCCGCGAGCATGCCGATCAGGAGGAAGACCAGCAGCAGGGGGGCGCCAAAGCGCAGCGCCAAAAGGCTCGACAGGATGCCGGCCATCACGAGAACTGCGCCAAGCAGGATGGCTATGCTGACCTGATCGAGAGAAGCCATACGCCGTAGGGAAAGAGAAGAGTTGCAATGCATCCTTACCGTCGCCACAGTTCGACGCCAACCCATTTTCTGAACATGGCGTCAGACTTCTGGTTTTGCGCCCAGCCTCACCTCGCACGCCAGTTGTGGCGATGGTCCGCGCGTCGCGTTTGTGGGATCGTGCCGACCGTTCGAATCAAATTCGCTTGAATCTGCACTTCATGAGATTTCGCCGATGGAAATGGAGCTGAAGGACGTCATCGAGACCCTGCAGATGGCCGCACGGTCGGTCGGAGCGGAGGTCACCTCGCCCTGGTTCTATCTGCAGTTCGGCATCATCCTGGCCGCCGCCGGCATCGCCTATGCGGCCGACGCCGCGATCCGCCTACGGGTCGACACGGATTCGCTGGCGTCGCACCTGCCGCTGCCGCTCAGGCATTTCATCCGCGTGCTGGTCGGCAGCGCCTCGACCGCGGTGTTCGCGCTCCTGATGATCGCGACGCGCATCATCATGGCGCATTCGACCTGGCCGAGCCGCAGCTACCTGATCGTAGTCTCGGCCAAGCTGGCGCTGGCCTGGCTCGTCATCTCCCTGGTGGCGTCGGTCATCCGCAACGCCTTCATCGTCCGCCTGGTGTCGGTGGGGGCCTGGATCGTCGCGGCGCTCAGCATCATCGGCCAGCTCGATGCGACGGCCGAGACGCTGGATTCGGTCGCGATCGAGGTCGGCGGCCTGCGGTTGACGCCGCTGCTCCTGATCAAAGCCGGCGCGCTGGTGATCCTGGCGCTGTGGCTCACCAACATCGCGAGCAATTTCGTCGAGAGCCGCATCAACCGCGCCACCGACCTGACGCCGTCGGTCCAGGTGCTCCTGATCAAGATCATCCGCATCGGGCTGATGGTGGTCGCGATCGCCATCGCGCTGAGCGCGGTCGGCATCAACCTGTCAGCGCTCGCGGTGTTCTCCGGCGCGGTCGGTGTCGGTATCGGTATCGGCCTGCAGAAGATCGTCGCCAACTTCATCTCGGGCATCATCCTGCTCGCTGACAAGTCGGTGAAGCCCGGCGACCTCGTCACCATCGGCGACAATTCGGGGCGCATCAGCGCGATGAAAACCCGCTACATCTCGGTAGCCGCCGGCGACGGCCGCGAATTCCTGATCCCGAACGAGGACCTGGTGACGCAGAAGGTCGTCAACTGGACCTATACCGACAAGAACACGCTGGTCAAAATCCCCTTCGGCACCAATTACGAGGCCGATCCGCGGCTGGTGTGCAAGCTCGCCATCGAGATCGCCGCCGCGGCGCCGCGGGCATTGAAAGGCAAGCCGCCAAACTGCATCCTGACCGAATTCGCCGAAGCCGGGATGAAATTCTCGCTGACCTTCTGGATTGGCGATCCCGATGGCCTCGACAACGTCAAAAGCGACGTGATGCTGGCGCTGTGGGACGCCTTCAAGCGCGAGGGCATCCGCGTGCCCTATCCAGTGCGGGAACTTCGGGTCCGCGGCGCCCTGCCGGTCGAGACCGTGATCGAGACTTCCAGCTAAATCCATGGCAGGAAAGGCCATTTCGGCCCCAACCTTGGCTTGCGCTGGCCGCCTCGATCATTAAATTAGGTGAATTATCGCCCGTCCGACAGACCCCGCCAAATGACCCGAACATGAGCTATATCGAAGCAACCGACACCTCCCTACGCAAGACCGGCCAGATCAAGCTGCACGGACAAAGCGGCTTTGTCGGCATGCGCAAAGCGGGCGCGCTGGTGTCGAAATGCCTCGATGAGCTCACCGACATCGTCAAGCCGGGGATCCCGACTTCCAAGATCGACCAGTTCGTGCGCGAGTTCGCCTTCAGCCATGGCGCCTATCCGGCGACGCTGATGTATCGCGGCTATCGCTATTCGACCTGCACCTCGCTGAACCATGTGGTCTGCCACGGCATGCCCGGCGACCGCCCACTGAAGGAAGGCGACATCGTCAATATCGACGTCACCTTCATCGTCGACGGCTGGTATGGCGATTCCAGCCGCATGTATGCGGTCGGGCCGATCGCGCGCAAAGCCGAGCGGCTGATCGAGGTGACCTATGAGGCGATGATGCGGGGCATCGCCGCGGTGAAGCCCGGCGCCACCACCGGCGACATCGGCCATGCGATCCAGAGCTATGTCGAGCCGCAGGGCATGAGCGTGGTGCGCGATTTCTGCGGCCACGGCCTCGGGCGCATGTTCCACGACGAGCCGAACATCATCCATGTCGGCCGGCCCGGCGAAGGCGTGGCGTTGAAGCCAGGCATGTTCTTCACCATCGAGCCGATGATCAATCTCGGCAAGCCGCATGTGAAGATCCTGTCCGACGGCTGGACCGCGGTGACGCGCGACCGCTCGCTGTCGGCACAGTTCGAACATTCGGTCGGCGTGACCGCCGATGGCGTGGAGATCTTCACGCTGTCCCAGCGGAGCGGCGAGAAGCCGTGGACGGTGGTCTGATCAGTCATCGCCGCCCATGCGTCGCGTGAGCTCGGCCGGCTCGTAATTCTCCCCGATCGACATCGCGCAGATGCGGGAGAGATGCACATAAGGCAGCTCGGTCTCCTTGGCCCAGGCGTTGAACTGCGCCTGCACCTTGGCGAGATCGCCTTTCGACTTCACCTCTTCCGCGATATCGAGGCCGGCGTCGCGCAGGCAGGCGACGACATCCCTTGATGTGACAAAGCCGTCCCAGCCGAGGAAACGCAGCAGCATCTGGCCGGTATTGCCGCCGAGCCGGCTGCCGCGCTTGACCAGAAGGTTCAACAGCCCGATTTCGTCGGAGGACGGCCAATCGCCCAAGAATTTGCCGAAGCTGCCGTGCTCAGCCGCGATCTCCTGCACGAAGCGGGCGTTGTCACGCACCGACATGATCTTGGCGCCGTTGCGCACGATGCGCGCATCGCTCGTGAGCCGCTCCCAGAATTCGTCCGGCTCGAAGGCGAGCTTCTCCACCTGGAAACCGAGGAAGGCCTCCTCGAAGCCCGGCCATTTTGCGTCGATCACGCTCCAGGCAAAGCCGGCGCAGAACACCCGCTTCGTCATCTCGGCGAGAACGCGATCGTCTTTCAGCTTAGCCAGAGATTTCGCGTTCGGCGCCGGCGGCAGCAGCTTCTCCAGCGCTTTCGCGCCGCCCTTGCGCTTCTCGGCCCGCGCCCGAATAGCCCTAAACGACGTCACGCGGCGAGACCTCTTTGCATTGGCAGGGACGGACGATCATAGCGTGACGCACGCCGTGATGCCAATGCGGCGGATCTCAGCCGCCCCTGATATGCTTCAGACGCTCGACGGCCTCCTTCACCAAGGTCTGCATCAGCGCCTTGGCCGGGAGCTCACGTGCCAGCGCAGCGCCCTGTCCTGCCCAGATCGGGGTGAAGTCGCGGCTTCCCTTCCGCTCCGCCGCGGCCCGCAGCGGTGCCAGCTCGCCCATCGGCAACGGAAAATCCGGTGCAGCGTCGGACAGAGGGCCGACCTCGGCGACGAAGCGGTTGACCATGGCGCGCGCCGGCCGGCCTGAGAGCACGTTGGTCATCACGGTGCCAAGCTCGCGCGCCTGGCGCAAGGCGTCGCGGTGCAGCGGCGGCGTCGCCGCCTCGGGGCAAAGCAGGAAAGCGGTCCCGATCTGGACTCCGGAGGCGCCGAGGGCAAGAGCAGCGGCGATGCCGCGCCCATCGGCGATGCCGCCGGCGGCGATCACGGGCACGCTGACCGCGTCAGTGACCTGCGGCACCAGCTCGAAGGTGCCGAGCTGCGAAGCGACCGCCCAGTTCCGGTCGCGATCGAGGAACGTGCCCCGGTGGCCGCCGGCTTCATAGCCCTGGGCAATGACTGCATCCGCGCCATGGTCTTCCAGCCAGCGCGCTTCCGCAACCGTCGTCGCCGACGAGATCACCTTGCAGCCTGCCGCCTTGATCCGTGCCAGCAATGGCGGTGCAGGCAAGCCGAAATGGAGGCTCACCACCTCCGGCCTCGCGTCCTCGACGAATTCGCACATCGCACTGCCAAACGGCGCAAGATCGGTGCGCGGCGGCGGTGTCTGATCGTCAATTCCGAGCTCGCGATAATAGGGTGACAGCGTCTCGTGCCACGCACGCTCGCGCCCCGCATTGGCCTTCGCCGGCTCGTGGCAGAAGAAATTGAGGCTGACCGGCTTGCTGGTCAGCCGCCGCATCTGTGTGATCGCATCGGCGGCGCGCTGCGGGTCCATGGTGGCGCAGCCGATCGAGCCGAGGCCGCCGGCATCGGCGACGATGGAAGCGAGCTCAACCGTGGCGAAACCCGCCATCGGTGCCAGCACGATCGGATGTTCGATTCCAAACAATTCAAGCAGACGACGGTCGGACCACATCTCGCATCTCCTAGCCGCGACCGGCGGACCAGCCGCCATCGACATGCAGGATCTCGCCGGTGACGAAGGCTGCCTTCTCCAGATACATCACGGCATCGACGACCTCCTGCGTCGTGCCCATCCGACCGATCGGCTGCAGCGCGGCGAGAAAACCATGCGCCTCCGGCGAATGCATCGGCGTGCTGATCGCGCCCGGCGAAACGGCATTCACCCGGATATTCCGGGGCGCATATTCGATCGCGAGCGAGCGCGTGATCGCGTTGAGCCCGCCCTTGGTCAGCGCCGCAAGACCCGCTGCGAGCGATGTCATCGGCTGTTCGGCGATCGTGGCGGTGATGTTGACGATGTGGCCAGAACCCGTCTGCAGCATTCTCGCTGCGACCTTCTGGGTCAGATGAAAGAATCCGGCGAGATTGACCGCGACCATCTTTGCGAAATCGGCGGCGGAATATTCGGTAAAAGGCTTGGCAATGAACACGCCGGCATTGTTGACGAGCGTATCTATGCGACCGAAACGCTCGATCGCCAGCTTAAAGATGCGCTCGGCCGTCTCGGGGTGTGCAATGTCGCCCTCGATCATGAGGACCGACGGATCATCGCTCTTGCCGATCGAACGGGCGGTGGCCACGACGCGGTAGCCGTTTTCGCGATAGGCTTTCAGCAATTCCGCGCCAATGCCGCGTGACGCGCCGGTGATGATGACGACCTTTCGCTCTGATGTCATGTTCGCTCCTCGCAATTGCCTGGGGTTTATCGGAGCGATAGATGCACGATGCGACCGGACGCGGCTTTGCCTCGGTTGCTCAGCTTTTGTCATTTCTTGCCGCTGTCAGGATCAGCGGACGCAGATCGGTTACATCCGTAACAAATCAGGCCACGACGCTGCGGCGGTACTGAGCGGGCGTCAGGCCGGTTGCCTGCCGGAACGCGCGGGTGAAATTGGCTTGGCACGAAAATCTGAGCCTGAGCGCGATATCGGCCAGCGGCTGCTCCCTTTGTCCCAGCAATTCCTTGGCACGTTCGAGCCGCCGGGCGCTGACGTAACGATGCGGCGATCGGCCGACGGCTGCCTTGAACGCGCGGGCGAAATGAAACTGGCTCAGGCACGCGATCGATGCCAGATGGCGGACCGTCAATTCGCCCTCCAAATTCGTCTCGATGTAATCCAGCACACGCGCCAGCCTGCGCCGGTCAAGTCCCTCGCGGGGTGCGAGGAAGTCGAGCGATAGCTTGCCGAAATGGTTTTGAACCAATCTTGCGGCCAGACTCGAGGCCAGCGTCTCCGCGAGAAGCCGGCCGGCAGACGTCTCGCGCTCCAGCTCGGAGGTGAGTGCATAGGCGATCTCGGCCAGAAGCGGATCGCGAAAACTGCTTTCATGACGCAGCGACGTCACAACGCATGGGGCGAGCCCTTCGCCAAAGCTCTCCGGCGAAAACCGGCTCGGCGGCAGATAAATGTGCAGGACCGCCGGAACGGGATCGGACAAATCGATCAGGCCATGCTCGGCCACCGGCGGCGAAACCCAGATCGTCCCACGTTCGGAGACGCTGCGATCGGTGACGCCATACCTCTCGCGCGTGACCACGGACCCATTGCCCCGGACGTCGATGCAGATTTCGATGTCCGGCTGCGGGCTCTTCCAGGCGATCGTGCCACTACTGTGACTGCGAAGCTCCGCCGCTATGCCCGACCAGCCCCGATCGGTGGAAGACGCCAGAAGCCCCGAGGCGCCGTAGCTTCCGAAACCGTGTGCCCCTGGCGACGCCGGTTGCTCTGGTTGAGATGCGAAGTTGAGCTTTTTATGGGTGGAATTCATTCGACATAACCCGATATCCGGCAATCGACGAAATCCCCAGCCACCCCAATGTGGCCGGCTCGCAGCCAAATCGCAACGATTGCTGGCCGCCCATCACGCGGAAGCGATCAAGACCGGCCGGTCTTCTGGCGCATGTCGAAGGCTTCGATGCGTCCGCGGCACTTCATGGTTGCAAAAACCGCGCGGCACGGCATGTTTGGCGCCGATGCCCGCCAAGACCAACACAGACCAGCCCGCCGAGACGCCGCATTACCACGGCCATCGGGAGCGCCTGCGCGAACGCTTCCATAGCGCCGGGCCCGACGCGCTGAGCGACTATGAACTGCTCGAGATGGCGCTGTTTGCCTCGATCCCACGGCGCGACACCAAGCCGCTCGCCAAGGAATTGCTGAGACGCTTCGGCTCGTTTGCCGAGGTGATCCATGCGCCCGTCGCCCGCCTGCGCGAGGTCGAGGGCATCGGCGAAGCCTCGGTCAACCAGCTCAAGCTGATCGCGGCCGCCGCGAGCCGCGTCGCCAAGGGCGAGGTGAAGCGGCGCAAGGCGCTGTCGTCATGGAACGACGTGCTCGACTATTGCCGTTCGAGCATGGCCTTCGCCGACAAGGAGCAGTTTCGCCTCCTGTTCCTCGACAAGCGCAACCAGCTCATTGCCGATGAGGTGCAGCAGATCGGCACCGTCGACCACACGCCGGTCTATCCACGCGAAGTGATCAAGCGCGCGCTGGAACTGTCTGCCACCGCGCTGATCCTGGTCCACAACAATCCCACTCGCGGGCCGTCTTCACGCTCAATCATGGTTGAGCATACTTAGGCAATGATCGAACGTGATTTTCGGTCCAAATTTGTGGTCAGTTGAAGGAATATCTGGCGCCGTTGCCCTCCGAAGGCAAAGGTCACACGTTCGAATCGTGTCGGGCGCGCCAGTTTACGATTTTGCACGATGCAGTGCCCAGAGTTGCGCCAAGCTTTGCGCTGCGGCGCTGTGCCTCTCTCCGCAACGCGAGGCAAGCGGTGGTTGCTATTCGCCGCCATCCTCAGTGGGAAATGGTTGGTGACGCCGCAATCGATCTCGTCGTGCAGGGGGCGTGATCGCTTGCCGAGGCAACTTGAAGTGAGACGAGGGTGCGGCCGGACCGCTCGCGCTTCTTGAAAGCGAGTCTAGCGACGTCATGCCTTACGCCAACGCAGCGGCCTCGTTTTCTCTCGCGCAATAACACCTTTGGCCTCCAGATCGAGTTGAACGGCCTTTGTCCACCAACCCGCCTTGGCGCCACCCGGGAACAGGTCCTCGGGTAAGTAAGCAATCACCCTTTCTCGAACTTCATCCGCTGTCAGACCCGGCGATGTCTTCGGAAGTATCTTCAGGAATGCCCGTTTCGTTGCTTCGTACATGTCCGCGTCAACGCTTTTGACGTGCCCGCGATGGTTCACGTTTTCCATGTCGATCTTTTCAGTTTTGTTCTTTGCCATCTCCGGCGCTCCTTGCCTCAGGCGATACCTTCGACTTGGGCCACGTGCCGAGAATAGCGGCCATAACAAGGGTCTTCACGAGCGCGTCACCGGCATGAATGGCATAAAGCGCCCACGGGTAGTTCTCGTGAATGACGGCGCCCATAACGGCCGTGGCTTGAAAACCAACCCACACCCAGATTCCAATCTGAACCGCCCCCTTCCAATCCACGACCCCAAAAAGCACGACGAAGCGCGCAAGTACGTAGGCGACGACGAGGGCGCGAGCAAACTCGGCGATCATCTCCCCGATCGGTATTTTCGGATTGGCCATGGCGCCGGGGTCCATGCCACGCAGCGTCGTCCACGCCTCGCCGAACAGCAGCGGGCTGTACCACACCGCGCCCTCCAAAAGCGCCGCAGTAGCCGCCGCGATCACCGCCAAATAGTTTATTCGGAGCATAGGCGGTCTCTCTGGTCGGTATCGGTATCGCTATCCATTGTGGTTCTCCTGGATTGCCGTCCGCCCCAAAGGACGGACAAGGACCGCTCATTCCGACACTCTGCGAATCTTTTTCGCGGCCGTCCCGTGAGCTCGAAAGCTGTTGGCGACGCCGATGGCTGCTCCGCTGAAGGACCGCGTCGACACCGATCGGACCGCTCTTCCCCGCCTCGCAGACCGGTCCCAATCGGACGTGATAATGTCCGATATTGTGGACAGCGGACGCTAAAGCTGACGTCGCAAAATCGACCCGATTGACCCGGAGCCGACTTCTGGTTGAATTTTGTGATAGTCTGTGTGCGGCTCGGGGTAACGACCTAACGCGAAAGGGTCTCCGCGATGTCTAACAATCAGGGACCGGACAGCCTTAATCGCCGTCACTTCTTGGTCACCGCAATCGGTGCCTCAGCTGCGCTCGCGGCCAGCTCTGCCCCCCCGAGTACGCGGGCAGCGACTGCATCACGAGGAACCGCTTTTACCGGAGACACGATAGGCGGAAAGAAGGTCGTCAGCGCGCTCGACGTCAATGACTTGGAGCCCGGCAAGAAGCACCTTTTGTATTTTCAGGGCGTTGAGATGCCAACCGGACAGCACTGGTATGTGTCTGTGACGGTCGCCAAGGGAGCAAAGCCGGGCAAGCGCGGCGTCCTGACCAGTGGCGTCCATGGGGACGAGGTGAGTTCTGTGCATACGGTCCAGACCGTGATGAGCCAACTCGACCCGGCGCAGATGTCGGGCACGGTGATGGCGGTCACGGACGTGTCCCGCCCGGCCTTGGAAAGCATGCAGCGCAGATGGCCCAACCAGAGCAGAGGCAGCGATCTGATTGATATCAATCGGGAGTGGCCCGGGAACGAGAACGGCGCCACCGCACCCAGCCGACACGCTGGGCTTCTGTTCAACCGGCTGCTTCGGCCAAACGCCGACTTCGCGATCGACTTCCACACAGGGACAACCGGATTCGAAGCCACCGCATTCAATGTTGGCGGCATGGATGTGCCCGAGGTCAAGGCGATGGTGGAACTCTATCCCGTCGGTCAGATCTTCAACAATCATGTATATCCCGGTGTCCTGCACAACGCGTTTATGGACGTGGGCATCCCGTCCTTCACACCGGAAATCGGCGCTGCGCGCGGCCTGGACCTCGAGATGATCTCGCTCTTCGTGGAAGGCACAATGAACGTCCTCAAGCATCACGGCATCGTTGCCGGGCCAATGGGACGTACAGGCAAGGACGTGACTGTCTTTGTCGGCAACAGCGCGCACCCGATCCTGGCCACCGCGGGCGGTCTCGTTGAGCATCTGGTCAGACTCAACGACAAGGTCACAACCGGACAGAAGGTTGCCATCCAGCGCGATAGCTTCGGTGAGGTGGTTGCGGAGTATACAAGCGACGTGACCGGAGAGATAACGGGCCAGCGCAGCGATGCAATGTCCGAGCCGGGCAATCCCTTAGTATTCATCCTTTTCAACAAGCCAGGGCCAGAGGAGGTCCAGATCTATCCCGAGTAGTTGCCGCATCGACCTCAAGGCCGGTGACGCGATTTGTCACCGTGGCCGTTCACCAGGCTCCCTCATCCTTGGTGAATGTCTCTCACTGGCCCGTCGGAGCCCTTTAGACGGGCGTTGAGGACGTCCGCTCCGCAGGGCCGATCGGAAGTTTATAACCGCAGGGGTCGATCGACGCGATTGACCCGAAGAGAAACTCTCTGGACCAAGTTTCAAGTGCGCCGCACACTGATTGTCTCACCGATCTCGAAGCTCATCAGGTCCTCGCCGACTATCAGCTGTCCCGCATAGGTCTCGCGGGTCGCCGCGATCAACTCATCGACAGTCGGCGCCATCACGTTTTCGCTGGCGAGCATGACGAGATGTGTAAATGCAGCGAGTTCCGGTCTCGTCTGTGCAAACACTCGTCCCGCTTCCTGCGGCGAGGTGTGGTGATTGACGATGCGTTGGATGTAGGCTTCGTTGAGAAGCTCGGGGCGCGCCATTGCCACTTCATGCACCATCAGGTCGGCGCCCTGGCCATAGTGCAGAACATTCTCGTTGTACCTTGTGTCACCGGAGATCACCGCCACCCGGCCGCGGTACTCGACGCGATAGCCGAAGGCCGGCTTGATCGCATCACCGTGATCGACCGCAAACGCGATGATGACGAGGTCTCCGGCCCGATAGACGATACCGTCCTTCGCAAACTCCTCGACACTGATCGCGGCATGCTCGCGCGCGAGCCTCTCGTCCTCGATGCGGATCTCGATATCCTGCGCATAGGCCGCTTCGAGGTGGCGCATCAATTTCTCGGTGCCGATGGGTCCGATTGTCTTGAATGGGCGCTGCCGGTTGCCGAAGTGCGAGCTCAGCCACCCCGTCAGCCAAAGGTCGGGAATGCCAACAGTGTGATCGGAATGGAAATGCGTGAGCAACAGCGCATCTATGGCGCCGATCGGGACGCCAAGCTGGAACAGGCGCATCGTCGCGCCACGGCCGGCATCGATCAGGACCGTGTTGTCGCCCGCCTCGATCAGCGTGCTGGGACCAAAGCGGTCGGGACGGGGGATGGGCGTCCCCGTCCCGAGAAGAGTGACTCGAAAACCGGCCGCCATCACTGCTGGACCTTGATCCCTGCGTCGGCGACCACCTTGTGCCAGTGGGCGACTTCCTTGCCGACCATGCGGCCGAACTCTTCCGGCGTGCCGCCGGCCGGCTCGGCGCCGATCTTCGCCAGCGCCTCGCGCACCGATGGCTTCTCCAGCGCCTTGTTGATCGCCGCGCTGAGCTTCGCGACCGTCTCCTTCGGCGTGCCGTGCTTGACCGCGAAACCGGTCCAGTCCTCGACGACGAGCGAAGGATAGCCGGCCTCGACGATGGTCGGCACGTCGGGCAGGATCGGCACCCGCTTTGGCCCGGTCACTGCAAGTGCCCGCAGGTTGCCGCTCTTGATCAGATCGACCACGGGCAACATGGTGATGAACATGAACGCGTTAGTACCATTGAGCAGATCGCCGATCGCCTGTGGAAACTGCGCGTAGGGCACATGCTGCGCCCGTGTGCCGGTCTGCAGCTTGAACTGCTCACCGATCAGATGCGCAGGCGTGCCGAAGCCGCCCGAAGAGAAGGTCAGCTTGTCGGGCTGGCTTTTCAGCAGCGCCACCAGCTCCGCAACGGTGTTGGCCGGCACCGACGGATTGACCACCAGGACGTTGTAGGAAACCGTCGCCTTGACGACCGGATCGAAGTCCCTGTCGAGATCGAACGAGATGTTCGGCACCAGCGACGGCGCGGCGGCCGAAGGTACGGACATCGCATAGAGGCTGTTGCCATCCGCCGGCTGGGTGAGGACGTCCGTCGCCGCGATGGTCGTGACGCCGCCGGGCCGGTTCTCGACGATGACGCGCCAGCCCTCGGTTTCGGTCAGCTCCTTCGAGACGATGCGGCTGATGATGTCCGGCGGCGTGCTCGCGGAAAACGGCGCCACGAAGCGCACAGTCCCGGTCGGAAACGGCGCCTGTGCGGCGGCGGGTTGCCCGGATGCTGCGAGGAGCGCCAGGGTCGCGACCGACAATAGGCTGGTGCGGCAAGACAGATGAGGTGTCATGGAAATCTGCTCCATCAAACAATGAGAATCCGGCATCAATTCCAATTCGCAATCTGCAGGCACGCCGAACTTCGAACGCGGAGGCCGGATTAGCCAGCGAAATCGGCGTGCATTCCACACTGTGAAACGCTACGTTCCACATTGTAAAACGCGGAATCGAGGAGGGTGTACGATGACGAAAGTGATCAAAAGCCTTGAGCGGGGCCTCCTCGTCCTGCAGGCGTTGCAGATGCAGCCGAATTCCTCGCTCCAGGAGCTCTACGTCTTCACCAACATCTCCAAGCCGAGTCTTCTCCGCATCCTTCACACGCTTGCTCGGGCCGGGTTGGTGACCAGACGACTTGCTGACGGTCGCTACCGCATCGGCGCCACGCTTTCGCATGCGCCGTCGCGGCGCGAACATCGCGACCGGATCGCGGAAGCCGCAGCGCCAGTCCTGGAGCGGCTCTGCCAACGTGTGTCCTGGCCATCCGATCTGATGGTGCCTGCGGGTGACCACATGGAGATCCGGGAGACCACGCGGGCGCGCAGTCCCATCCTGCTGCAGCAGGAGCGCATCGGGCTGCCGGTCAACTGGCTGCTCTCGGCGGTCGGCAGGGCTTATTTGGCCTACTGCCCGGCCAAGGAGCGGCAGCGCGTCCTCGATCTGTTGCGCAACTCGACCAAACCCGAGGATCGGCTGGCGCGAGAGCCGGCGCGGTTGAATGCCATCCTTACGGAAGTACGTTCGCGCGGCTATGCGACGCGGGACGCGACACATGTCGGCGGCTATTACGGTGGGCCGCCCCACGCAGATGGATTGTTCTCGATCGCGGTCCCGTTGCGCGATGGACAACGGGTGTTGGGAGCCATCAACATGCTGTGGCTCAAGACCGCGTTCTCGATCGAGGCGTTTGCCGCCCGTCATCTCGGCGAGCTTCAGGGAGCGGCGGCCGAGACCGTCCGTTCGCTCCAGACCCGGTCAAGACACTGAGGTGGGCTTCTGGCCCGTGGCTGACTTCCCCTCTCGGCCTCGCACGGTCCGCTTCCGAGGGCTGAGCGGAACGCCTTCGTGAAGCTGCCGAGCGCCGCTTTTGACCCCGAGCGGTCATTCCGAGCATCTGACGTGATTCGACTTTGCTTTTCGAAAGCGTAAGCTTGGGTAACTCTCGTTTCCGTCAATGACCTGAAATCTTCGAGATGCGGTCGAGGAGAGCGAGGAGCCTGTCATGCGCAATCGAGTGACACTGTCAGCGCTAGCCGCTGTTGGCTTGGGCATCGCGACGGCGACCGCACAAAGCCAGCCGCCCGTCTCCCCGGATGTGAAGACAAAAACCCCCGAGCCGGCTGGGCTCGGCGGCTACCCGGTGCTGCCCCCGCCGGAGGCGCCCTTCCTGGGCACCATCGGCCGCACAGCCAAGGACTCGACCCCCGACTTTCCCAAGGAAGTGAAGGCCCCGAAAGGTGCTCCGAACATCTTACTCATCCTGACCGATGACGTCGGCTTCGGCGCCAGCAGCCCGTTTGGCGGGCCGATCCCAACCCCGACGCTCGATCGCCTGGCCAAAAACGGGCTGCGCTACAACCAGTTCCACACCACTGCCGTTTGTTCGCCTACGCGTACCGCGCTGCTCACGGGGCGCAATCAACACTCCTGTTCCGTGGGCATCGTCATGGAGCTGGCCACTGGCTATCCAGGCTACAACAGCCTGATGCCCAAGAGCTGCGGGACGTTCGCCGAGGTCCTCAAGCAGAATGGCTGGAACACCGCCTGGTACGGCAAAAACCACAACGTTCCCGACTGGCACAGCAGCCAGGCCGGACCGTTCGATCTGTGGCCTACCGGCTTGGGCTTCGAGTATTTCTATGGCTTCTTCGGTGGGGACACCAACCAGTATTCGCCCGCTCTCTACGAGAACATCAAGCCCATCGAGCCTCCGCACGATCAAAAGGACTACTTCTTTGAAAAGGACCTGGCCGACCACTTCATCGACCGCCTCCGCACGCTGCGGGCGGTCGCTCCGGAGAAACCCTGGGTAGCCTATTACGCCCCTGGCACCGCTCATGCCCCGCTCCACGCTCCCAAAGATTGGATCGCCAAATTCAAAGGGAAGTTCGATGAGGGCTGGGACAAGCAGCGCGAGATCACCCTCGAGAACCAGAAGAGGCTGGGCATCGTCCCGGCGGACACCCAGCTCACGCCGCGGCCGGCGGCCATCCCCGCCTGGGATTCCTTCGATGCCGACCACCAGAAGGTCTTCGCCCACATGATGGAGGTCTACGCGGCCGCCCTTTCGTACTGTGATTACCAGATCGGTCGCGTCCTCGACGCGATTGAGCAGTCGGGCGACCTGGACAACACGCTGGTCATTTACATACAGGGCGATAATGGCGCCAGCGCCGAGGGGACCCCGCAGGGCCTGCTCAACGAGCTGACAATCTTGAACGGCATCCCCGAGGACTTCAAGGAGGTGCAGCGCCGGATGGACGAGTTGGGCGGCCCGATGACGAACAACCACTACCCGGTCGGCTGGGCGCATGCAATGGACACGCCCTTCCAGTGGACGAAGCAGATCGCCAGCCACTTCGGCGGCACACGCAACGACCTTGTCATCTCCTGGCCAGCGCGCATTAAAGGCAAGGGAGGTATCCGCTCGCAATTCTCCTCTGTGATCGATATCGCTCCCACCATCCTGGAAGCCACCGGTATCCAATTTCCGTCCAGCATCAATGGCGTGGCCCAAAAGCCGGTCGAAGGCGGAAGCCTGCTTTACACGTTCGACGACGCCAAGGCCGCCTCACGCCACAAGACGCAGTATTTTGAAGTGCTCGGCTTCCGCGGCATTTACCATGAAGGGTGGATGGCAAGCACTACACCGCCGATAGCTCCCTGGAACATGACGAGCAAGCTGCCTCCTGTCGATGAGTACAAATGGGAACTCTACCACGTGACCTACGACTTCTCGCAGGCGAAGGACCTCGCCGCAGAGAATCCGGCCAAGCTCCTGGAGCTCAAGGAGCTTTTTTGGGCAGAGGCCGGCCGTTACAACGTGATGCCTCTGGACAACAGCCGCATCGAGCGCTTCGACGTGTCGATCCGTCCCAGCCTGCTCAGTGGACGCCACGTCTTTACGTACTATCCCGGCATCATCCGCATCCCCGAAGGCAGTGCGCCGGACCTGAAGAACAAATCCTTCGAAATCCGTGCGGAGGTTGAAACTCCGGAGGCGGGAGCCGACGGCGTGCTGCTTACGCAGGGCGGACGCTTCGGTGGCTACGGGCTTTACCTGCTGAACGGCAAGCTCGTCTATCACTACAACCTCGCGGGGATAGCGCGCTACAACGTTGTCTCGAAGGAGAAAGTACCGGCCGGCAAGCATACCTTGACCGCCAACTTCAAGTACGACGGAGGCCTCGGCAAAGGCGGCGCTATCGTGCTGTCGGTGGATGGCAAGGCGGTGGCCGAGGGCCGGGTCGAACGCACGCTGCCAATGCGCGTCTCGCTGGACGAGACCTTCGACGTTGGGGAAGACGCGGGCACGCCGGTAAGCGAGGACTATCAGGTGCCCTTCAAATTCACGGGGACACTAAACAAGGTCGTCGTCACCCTCGGCGAGTCCAAGCTCAGCGCCGAGGACCAGAAGGCCTATGAGGAGGCCCAGACCGAATTTGCGCTGCAAGAGTAAGCGGACGGTTCGCAGTCGCTCCGCGCACGACCACGGGGCGGTAAGGATCCCCAATAGCTGCACTGCATGAGTCCGCACATGGCCCTTCGCGTCTATCTGGGAGGCTGATCGAGATTACCGCTATTGAGGGGTAAGCGGACCACCCCGCGGGGATCCACGACGCGTAGTGCTAAATGGCAGAGCATCGCAGACTTGCCAAGTGGAGCGCATCGTGGGCTGCAGCATCATAGGGGAATCGCGAGGGAGTAGTGCCCATCTTCATCGGCCGTGGCGCACCAGGCCGATGAAGATGGGCACTATTGTTTCGCCGTTGCCCTATGATGCCGGAGCCCGCAACGCGCGCGTATCTGCGATACTGCGACGGCCTGCGATTTCGCGCTACGCCTCCTGAGAGTCTTCCGATATTGCCAGACCGTCCAGTTACCCTTCGCTAGCCGGCCATGCCGATCGGCCTCGAGCCGGGCTATCTCGTTTAGGAAACTATAGACTGCGCTGCAGCGCGGACACAGTTGATGAACAACTCCGCAACCGGGCTCAATGTGCGATTCTTTAAGGTGAAAATCGCTACGGGCCTTGTCTGAATGCCCAAATCAATTGGCAGAGAATTGACTGTCGGACGCTTCGCATTGAGAACGTGCATCATGCAGGCCGGGATCACGGTGAAATATTCGCCCGTCGTCAGCAGCATGTCGCGGAGGTGAAAGGACATCGTCTCCACGCTCGCCCGCGGCAGCTCCAATCCTCGGTCGCGGAAGGCTTGTTGCACAAGCACTCCAGGTGCTTCATCGCGCGGGTAGAGTATCCATTTCTCCCGCACAAGCTGCGCCAACTCGACTTTGCGCCGACGCGCCCAGGGACTTCGTATGCTGGCTACTACGATCAATGGTTCTTCGAACAATATCTCGGAGATCAGGTCATCTTCGGGAATGGAAAACACCCCTCGACCGATGATGAGATCGACGTTCCGTTCGCGCAGCTCCCGGATTTCGACCGTGATAGGACGGCTCATCTGGGCTACGTGTACGGTCACGCCGGGAGATTGCTCGGAAAGGCGCGCGATCACAGCCGGAAGCAGCGCCGCTGACAGCGACTCATTGCAACCAATCCGCACCTCTCCGGTAGTGGGATCGGCCATGAATGCAATTTCGTCGACTCCCTGACGCAACTCGTCAAACACCGCAAGACCGCGCCGCACCAGGGCGCTGCCATACAAGGTGGGTTCGACGCCCCGTGGACCGCGATCTAGCAGCCGCACCCCGAGCGTCTGTTCGAGGTCCGCGATCGCCTTGGAAACGGCGGGCTGGGACAAGGCCAGGCGCTGCGCCGCTCTCGCCATGCTGCCCGATTGCGCGACAGTCAGAAGCACATGCAGGTCGCGTAGCCGAACGCGGCGTCCGATCCGCGCCTCCCAATGCTCGATCGAGGGAGACATAACCTTTTCCTCAGGGGGATATCACACTTTTCCGCCTTCTCATTATAGCGGCCAGCCCTACGCTCTCAATCGCAATCTTGTCGGAGAACTCACCATGACGATTATCGTGAGGCCGCTGCATCCCATCTTCGTTGCCGAAGTATCCGGTGTCGATCTGCGCTGTCCCGTCGATCGGGAAATCTTCCGGGAAATCGAAGCCGCGCTCGACCGCTATGCCGTACTGATCTTCCGGGCTCAGCCGCTGGCGGACGAGCAGCAGATCGCATTTAGCCAGTTGTTCGGACGTCTCGAGACCTCGATCGGCACGATCCGCAAAGACCGCAAGCATCGCCTAGGAAGACAGGAGATCGCCGACGTCTCGAACCTTGATGAGGATAACAATGTCCGCCTGCTCGCGGACCGCTGGTGCATGATGATACTGGCCAACCAGCTTTGGCACACCGACAGCTCGTTCAAGCGAGTGCCGGGCAAAGTGTCCCTACTGTCGGCGCACGAGGTGCCGCCGAATGGCGGCGAAACCGAATTCGCCGATCTTCGCGCTGCCTACGATTCGCTCGACGAAGCCACTAAGGCGCGGATCGACAATCTTGTTGCAGAGCACTCGATCTTTCACTCCCGAAGTCTCATCGGCTACACCGACTTTTCCGACCAGGAACGCGCCACACTGCCAGCGGTCCCCCAAACCTTAGTGCGTGTGCATCCAGGGTCCGGTCGCAAGACTCTCTATCTCGCCTCGCATGCTTCGCACATCGTCGGATGGCCAGTCGACCAGGGTCGCGCGCTTCTCGACGAGTTGATGTCTTTTGCTACCCAACCGTGCTTTGTCTATCAGCACCGCTGGAGGGTCGGGGATCTAGTCGTCTGGGACAACCGTTGCACGCTTCACCGCGGGCGGCCCTTTAACAACACAGAGGATCGTCGTGACATGCGGCGCACGACGGTTGAGGATTTGGCCTCGACATTGGAGCAGTCCCATCTGGCTGAAAAATCATGACCGCGCTCACGCGGCGAACTGTATTGGGTGGCCTCTCCGCTCTGTTCGCCATGCCCGCCCGTTCAGAACCCTACTGGCCCGACCGACCGATCACGCTGGTTCATGGCTTTGCCCCGGGCGGCCCGACCGATACGGTCGCGCGAATCGTCGCAGAGGGATTGTCGCGGCGTCTAGGACAGCAGGTTGTGGTCGAACCCAGGCCAGGAGCGTCCGGTACAACCGCAGCCGGACAAGTGGCGCGCGCCGCGCACGATGGCTACACGCTGATTGCTATTCCGGGCGGCCATGCAACAGCCGCGGCCCTGTATAGATGGCTTCCTTATCGGACAATCGATGACTTCTCCATGATCAGCATGACCGCGGAGTATCCTTTCGTCTTCGTAACGTATTCCGGGCACGCGATGCAAACGATGGACGATCTCATCAGTCTGGCTCGCCACCGGCAGACGCCGTTGCTGTACGGCAGCCCCGGAATTGGGTCGGTTCATCACTTGTCGGTCGAGCTTCTCGCAAGAATGGCCAACATTCAACTGCAGCACGTTCCCTATCGCGGGAGTGCGCAAGCGGTGACCGATCTGATCGGCAAGCGGATCGATTTTATGATCGATCCTCCCACACTCATGATTGAATTCGTGCGGGATGGTAGGCTGCGTGCGCTCGGGACAACGGGAGCCTCCCGGTTTTTTAGTATGCCCGAAGTTCCGACGGTGTCCGAGGCGGCCCTTCCCGGCTATGTCGTCACCTCATGGCAAGGGCTCGTTGGGCCCGCCGGAGTTTCGCAACCGATCGTCGACCGGCTGAGCCGCGAGGCGGCGGCGGTTCTGTCGGAGCCTGCCATCGTTGAACGCCTCAGAGCGCTCGGCAACGATGCGATATCCTCCAGTCCCGACGCATTCAAAGCGCGGATCGCTGCGGACGTAGAGAGATGGTCCAGCATCGTCGAGACCGCCAATATCGAGCGCATCTGATAGCGTGCGACACCGCAACGGACCGATATGTCGTCGAACAGCAGCTCGGCGAGCCAACCGCGTGTGCGGGAACCCGTCCGTCAGTGGTCCATCCGTGTCGAGGCTGCGAGAGCGGAGTCGAGCGAGCCACTTAGAGTGGCGCTTTCGCTCACATGCTCTCGCCGGCGGATGCCGCAGCAAGACATCGCGCCTTTGGCGGCATGCGGTTAAGGCAGCGTACTCTGGCGAAGTGGCGCACCACGGCCGATGAAGATGGGCACTATTGCTTCGCCGCAGCGCTATGATGTCGTACGCGAGACCGCGCTATCGTAGCCAAGATTGCGACCAGCCGTGATTCGAGGCTACCCTGCTGCCGTTGCCGTCGGTCAATGGAGCGCGGTCAGGCCTTTTCCTCCACTCCGCCTGGGCGATCGTTCGCGACGCACGACGGGACCTGGAGACTGCCCGAGATTGGGAAGCGCCGCTCGCGACAAACTTCGGCTGGGAGATGTCGTGGCGGCCGCGCGCACCGCGGCTGACGCGATCGAGAGCATAAGGACATTTTGGCCGTTTGAAATTGCGCAACGGACTTGGCGCACCGCCTAGGCGGCCAAACGGCGCTCCCTCTTCGACCTCCTCTAGGCTCCCGTCCGAAGCCCTCTTCGGGAAGCGCGCTAGCGCGGCCTTCCGGGAATCTCGGTCCAGCGCGTAGGCGGTTTGTTTGAACTCGATGCCATCAATGAGCCCTTGAATGTAGCCGGAGATCGTGTCCGCGGCCATGATGAGCGCCGTGTCGAGTGTATGGATGTACCTGCTCGTCACCGAACCCTTGGCATGGCCTACCAGCGCCGCGATGGTCACCTCGGTAAAGCCGAGATCGTTGGCGATACTCGCGAAGCTATGACGTAGGACGTGGGGAGTAATATCGGATAGCGGGAGTCCTCGAAGATGTGCTTCCAATGGTTTGGAAAGCTGCCGAATGCGTTGTCCTCACCCTGCCCCCGGGAAGACGTATGTGCCTACATTGCGGGTGCGCCGTCTCTCGAGATATTCAACGACGGGCAAGCCAACAGGGCGGATGGATTTCCCCTCCTTACCGTCCTCCAATCGCAAGCAGCTAGCCTCAGTGTCCGCCTCCATCCATTTCAAGCTGATCATCTCGCTCCGCCGGCAGCCGGTCAGCGCCAGCTGGCGAACGATGTCCAGGATAGTGGTGTATTTCTCCTGCTTTGCAGCGTCCCGAAGCATCCGACCCAATATTCGGTACTCCGCCTCCGATAGCCGACGCTTTCGCACCTTGTCCTTTGGCTTGCGGACGCCGTGGGCTGGGTTGCATTCGACAATGCCTGCTTCGACCGCATAGGTAAGAATGCCGGCAACGGGGAAGGTAGACATGTCCGATCGAATGTTCCTGACGCTTGATGAGGTTATCGACCGCTATCGTGGCCGGATCAGCGGGGGCACCTTGCGCAACTGGCGCTCCATGAGAGTTGGGCCCTCGTTCCTAAAGCTCGGCAAGGCCGTTCTCTACCCTCTCGAGGAACTCGAACGTTGGGATCGCAGAAACCTCGTCGTCTGTCGACCGTGCAGGTCGTTCCCTAATTGAAGAGGCGAGTGAGTAATCAGTGCTATCGTCGGTCACGCGAAACTAAATGCGCAAAGGTCTCGAACACCTCGGCAATGGATGGGACGAGGATAGATATCGATTCGGAATCCGTGATCTGATATGATCGTCAATTGCTGGCAAAGACTCCGTGTGTTTACCCGGGTTTGTCACGATCAAGCATAGAAAACCGATCCCCGACCCATACCCCATTCATTTCTCAGCACCGCGCAAATAATTGTTTTCTCGGGAAGTTTCGCTTTGAATCTGCTGATTCACAACAATGCCACTCGCAGCCCAACTGCACGTGCAATCATGGCTCACCATTCTTGAGCAGTGATTGAGCGTGATTCTTTAGTCTGTTGGATGCTTCCCGCAGCAAGTCGCCAAACGGGTTGAAAAATTGCGCTTTTGCCCTCCGAAGGCAAAGGTCACACGTTCGAATCGTGTCGGGTGCGCCAATTTCGCTTGGTTTTGGAGAGCGATGCGCGTCCAAACCGAAGCCGCTGCTCCAGCGTCATTCGCGCGAGTAAGCAAATGAATGAAAATTGTGGGGAGCGCGGATAGCATGGCAGTGAACCGCGCTCCCGGCTGAGAGCCGATCGTCGTCAGAAGCGGCAGGATAGGATTGTCCTCGCAGGCCGGCGCTCACACAGGCGGCCGCCAGGATTCGACCGCTACCGTAAGGAGTACAGCACCGTGCGAAATCATGGTTCGGCGTATTAGCCTGTGGTAGCGGGGGGTCCGCTACATCGCGATACCCATTATCGTACAAGCTCTGTTTTCCTATCGGCGCGCAGCTTAGCTCGGCAGGCAGCGTCATGATGGTCCGCAAAAAGCCGCCGCTTGTGCGCGATCTATCGCCGTCCAAAGCGGTCCCACGGAGGGTCTCAGATCGATGGCGGGCGCGGCCGCGCCGAGCACAAGCCCGGCAGCGCCGTTCAGGAATTGCCGCCGGTCGATCATCCGCTGCGGTGAGCGCGAATCATTGCTCATTTCGGTACGCCGACGGACCGTGTAGCCGCTGATGCTGGACGACGGTCGCGCAACCGCGCTGCGTGGTATTGCGCGACGCCGTCCTAGGGATATTCGGCCAGGAAGTCGGAGATCCGGAGCAGGGCAGCGGCAGGCTCCTCACGCTGGATCGATGCATAGACGGCGTCCCAGCACTCGCAGAAGGACGCTTCCGACGCGCCGCGCTCGCCGCACAGCTCGTAGATCGTCACACTGGGTGTGAGAAGGCGGCACGGGCATATTTGTCCGCCTATGGGCCATTCCCCGATATTGGCCTATCTGCCTTTGCGTCGCTCTTGGGGGTCGAACGGACATGATCAATTTTTGAGTGCTTGCCCTAACATCAGCTCGGCTGCGACGCCACGACGGCGGAGATCTCGTCAAGAAGCGTCGCGTGCTGTTCCCAGGGTATGCAATCGACACTCATCTGCGGTCGCCCGGGATTGTCGACCCGGCTGTCATCAACCGCCTGCCCGGTCTCCACCGCCGCCGACAGGAACACGTGATCCATATCGCGATTGAAATAGCGTAGAAGAGCGTCCCGCAACGCCGGCTTGGTGCAGGCCATTGCAGCAAGGAGCCCATAAGCTCCCCAGTTCGACACGCCGGCGACGATGAGCACATCGACCGGGGTCGTTGCTGCGATCATCTCGCCGTTGGGAATTCCGCGTTCGATGATTTCCTTGGGCAGGGATCCCATCCCAATTTCATTGCCGCCGTCCCCGATGCCGATCGTCTGCCAGCGACGCTTCGCGGCGGGGTCGCTAAAGAGAAGATGGAGCGGCGCCGTTTCGCGCGACATATCCCATCCATGCTCCCGATGAGGCTTTCCATCCGAACCCGGAGAAGCCCGCTCGATGGCGATCAAGTGAGTGATCGGCCGATCGCCCGTTTCCAGGTACTGTCGTAGGCGGAGAACTGAACTCTCCGTCGTCGACACGACCTCAAGATTTACTGGCGCCGGCAGCGCATCGACTACGGCCCACACCGCCTTTGCACACGGCGCATCGGTAATGACCGTTACCGGAATCCCCGCATTTGCGAGGCCCGCGGCCAGATGGGCCATCCCGCCGAGCCCATCCGTTTCCGGAGAAGGCGGCTCCGCGTGCTGGATATAGAACCCGGTGACGATGCCAACGTGCGCGTTGGGCGTGTTCACGATCGCCTCTGCGGCGCGGGCGAGATTGCCTTTTGCCCACGCGGTCATCTGGCTGATGTCGCGTTTGACTCTGCGCCCGATGATCGCCTCGATCCGGGCCACGGACTCGTTCACTGTCTCCACCTCGACTTGCAGCGCGTCCACGGATAGTTCGTCAGGTTCGTGTTGGCTTCCGGGGATGGAATAGCTCTTCGACGGACTGTTTCGGGTCCTTGATGCAAGAGCGGTCCTTGCGATCGTTCTTCTGGGCCTCGAGCTTCTGCAGGAAACGGAAACGCGGCGACGGGGTCGCGTGCCCCGATCGCCCGTGCTTGGTCATGCCGAAACCCTTTTGGCCGCCATGTGTCATTTGATCGCCAACGAAACCGTGCAGTGCACCCGGGAGCCGCCACCGGGGCCAAAGCTTCATGCGGTTCGCCGAGAATAGCCCTGATCGTCAAGAGGCGCGAGGCTGTGGGACAGTCGGTTTGCGAGATCAAAATGCTGCAGTGCGGAGCACTGAGACGCGCAACGCTACTCACGGATCAAAGGCACGAACCGGACCGGCGCTACGATCGTGGTTGTGGCCGTTCCGTCGGCGTGTTTTGCCAACACCACAAGCTTCTGATCGAAACCGCCAACCGGGATGACGATGCGGCCACCAGGCCCTAGTTGCGCGATCAGCGGCGGTGGGACGTGGTTAGGAGCTGCGGTCACGATGATGGCATCGAAGGGCGCATGCTCCGGCCAGCCTTGGTAGCCATCCCCGATCTTGGTCGAAACATTTATGTAGCCCAGACGTTCGAGGTTGGCACGGGCCATAGTGCCAAGTTCTGGTACGATCTCGATCGTATAAACCTCGTCTGCGAGCGCGGATAAGATCGCTGTCTGGTATCCCGACCCGGTGCCCACCTCCAGGACCTTGTCCGTCTTCGCCAGCTGCAGCAGCTCCGTCATCAGGCCGACGATCAGCGGTTGCGAGATCGTCTGGCCGCGGCCTATCGGCAGCGGTGAGTTGCTATAAGCTGCGGACCTGTACTCGGGCGGCACGAACTCGTGTCGCGGCACCTCTATCATTGCGGCGCGCACACGCGGACTGAGCCGAGCCACACCGCCGGTTCCCCCGGCCGACGCGAGCATTGCGTCGATCTGCTCGACCATCCGCTGGCGATCGGCGGCGTCTTGCTGCGCCGTGCAAGCCGTAGCCAGCACGGCACTGGCCAAGATGGCGAACACCCCGAACGATAGAACTTGTCGGCACCACAACATTCTGGTCCTCGATGTGCCTCGCCCGCCTCCTGATCGGGGGACTGGGATTCAAAATGATCGCGATTACTGCACCCGATATTTGCTCGCATAGTGTCTGCCGAGAATCTTGCGGGCCTGATCGGCCAGTCGCTTGTTGCCAGTCGCTGGTGGCTTGACGTGGCGCTTTCGGGGCTTCGGCCAATCCGTTCTCGAGCTCTGTTTTCTTGGCATGCACATCGTCCAGATCAGGGTTGTGAGGGAACCGCCTGCCTTCAAGAGACGATCTCGACCGGACTGCCGATCGCGAGTCCAAGGTCGCGGTCCGCGCGCCCCTGGTTGACAGCGATTTCGGCGAGCCCGTTCGAGTTCTTGTACCAGAAGGCCGAGCCGGGCGGCCGATCGCTGAAGGTCCTTTCGCGCTCCAATATTCGACCCGCCGCGGCAAGCCCGGCGTTGGGCGGCAGCATGGCAGCCCTTAACCCGGTCATGGCATTGCCAAAGTGGTCGACGTAAACGATCTCGCAAAGGTCGTCCGGCCAGTCTGTCCGGCGATCCGCGCCATCCTTGCGCGGCTGTCCGGGTGGAGGCTCGCCGTTCGCCAGCATGGCTGAGACCGGTGCGAAAAGGTCGCGCCCGTGAAAGCTGGCCGAGAGGCGCTGCGGCCTCCAGTCGATGTCCCAGCTGCGCGTCTTTTTGGCGCGGCGCAGGACCAACTCAAACAAGCCGTTGCCGGGGCCGACATACCACCGGCCGTCGGCCTCAAGCACAATGGCCGGGCGTGTCCCGCCGACGCCGGGATCGACGACGCAGAGAAAGACGGTTCCGACCGGAAACCAGGCGGCATAAGCCGCCAGGAGGTACGCTGACGCCTTCGGATTACCCGCGGGCGCATCGGCGAAGAGGTCGATAGCGGGAACGCCCGGCGCCTTCTGGTGCAGCGCTGCCTTCACCTGACCCGTATACGGGCCGTGCAGCCCGAAATCCGTGAATAGCACAATCATGTTATCAGCTTGCTCCCGTGGTCCCCCGCGCCGCAAGTTTACGGTGCGAGCGCTCGCGGACCTCAGCGGCCGAGATTATCGACGGATCGGCTTACGATCTTCGTCCGACAGGGAGTAGAATGCGGACGCCGCGGGCACTCGTGCCCGCAGGCGAGCCCCAGCTGGACATCGTCCGCAACTCTCCGTCCCGCCGTCGGCAAGTAACTGGGAATTGCCCAGTGATCCACACCGCGAACTCTATGACCGAACTTGCACGTTTGGAAGCACCACTTTGCGGCTCACAGGCGACGGCCGCTGCGGTATTTGCGCTACCGCAATCCGGCTTGTTCGCAGTTGGGGGCAGCGGCGCGTCCCGATCCGGATCGGCAAACGGGAACGCGCGTGAGCAACGATGTTGCCGGCGGCGAGGCGCCTCACTGCCGCGTGTTGGAGCATGAGTCCGTTTGGGAGGAGGTCACGATGAAGATTGACAGCACCACATTTGGCACGATTACGATTGACGGAGAAACCTATGAGCACGACGTGATCGTTCGCCTTTCCGGCGAGGTTGTGAAGCGGAAAAAGAAGCTATCAAAGAAATTGTATGGCACTTCGCACGTGCTTTCAGAAGACGAGGCAAGGTTCCTCTTCGAAAGGGGGTGCGACCAGATCGTCATTGGCTCGGGTCAGATGGGCAACGTGCACCTGTCTCCGGAAGCTGAAGCCTATTTCAAGAGAAAGGGCTGCGAGGTCTTATTGAAGCCGACACCCGAAGCGATCCAGACGTTCAACCGGTCGCGCGCAAGGAGGATCGGGCTCTTTCACGTGACCTGTTGACCCTGCGGAAGGCGAAATAGGCGTGTCGTAATAGAAAGCGGGAGAGCGGGCACCTGGCGGTTGCTAGTTAATCAACGGAGAGCATGAGCACAAGAAGCTGACCAGGGAGAAACACGATGGCGGCCAAGGACGTCAAATTCTCAACCGAGGCGCGCGGAAAGATGCTGCGCGGCATCGACATCCTCGCCGACGCCGTGCGGGTCACGCTGGGTCCCAAGGGCCGTAACGTCGTGCTCGACAGGTTCGGGACGCCGCGGATCACCAAAGATGGCGTGACTGTTGCGAAGGAAATCGAGCTTGACGACAAGTTCGAGAACATGGGCGCGCAGCTGGTCAAGGAAATCGCGTCAAAGACGTCGTACCTGGCGGGCGACGGTACGACGACGGCAACCGTGCTTGCCCAGGCAATCGTCAAGGAGGGGGCCAAGGCTGTAGCCGCGGGCATGAATCCGATGGACGTGAAGCGCGGGGTTGACTTGGCAATCGATGCAGTTGTCGACGACCTCAAGGAAAAGTCGAGGAAGGTGGCCTCGAGTGAGGAGATGGCTCAGGTTGCCACGATCTCGGCCAACGGCGATACGGAGATCGGCCGGCTCATCGCGGATGCCTTGGAACGGATCGGCAGCGAGGGCGCCATTACCGTCGAGGAGGCAAAGTCGCTCGAGACGGAGCTTGAGGTGGTGGATGGGATGCAGTTCGATCGCGGCTACATCTCGCCCTATTTCATCACCAATGCCGAAAAGATGCTGGTCGAATTTGAAGACCCGCACATTCTGGTTTGCGAAAGGAAGTTGTCGGGACTGCAGGAGTTGCTGCCGCTGCTGGAAACGGCCGTGAACAGCGGTAAACCGCTTCTCATCATCGCGGAGGATGTCGAGGGCGAAGCTCTCGCGACGCTTGTCGTCAACAAACTCCGGGGCGGCCTGAAGGTCGCTGCCGTCAAGGCGCCAGATTTCGGCGACCGACGCAAAGCGATCCTCCGAGACACTGCAATCCTGACCGGGGGCACCGTGATCGCCGAGGATGTGGGCATCAAGCTCGAACATGTGACGCTTGATATGCTCGGCCGCGCCAAGAAGGCGTTGATCGACAAGGAGAGCACCACGATCGTTGGCGGCGCCGGCAAGAAGGCCGACATCGAGGCTCGGATCGCGGAGATCAAATCACAGATCCTGGAGACGACCTCCGACTACGATCGTGAGAAGCTTGAGGAGCGGCTCGCCAAGGTCGGCGGCGGCGTAGCGGTGATTCACGTCGGCGGGGCGACCGAAATCGAGGTCAGGGAGCGGAAGGATCGCGTGGATGACGCGATGCATGCAACCCGCGCTGCGGTCGCAGAAGGCTTTCTGCCTGGCGGTGGGATTGCGCTGCTTCGTGCGGCCAAGGCGCTCGGGAAGCTCAAAGGCGGAAATGGGGATCAGCAGCGCGGGATCGAGATCGTCAGGAAGGCCTTGGGTTGGCCGGCCCGTCAAATCGCTATCAATGCCGGCGAGGACGGCTCGCTCGTCATCGGAAAGATCCTGGATCGCGAGACCTACGCCTACGGCTTCGACGCCCAGACCGGTGAATTCGGCAATCTGGTGACCAAGGGCATTATCGATCCGACGAAGGTGGTTCGAACGGCCTTGCAGGATGCCGCGTCGATTGCAAGCCTGCTGATCACGACGGAAGCCATGGTCGCAGAGCGGCCGAGCAAGGATACGGCGCCGCTTGGCCACCCGCATCCGCCCCATGGGGCCGACATCGACTTTTGAGTGGCGCTGCGTTGCACAAGCGACGCTCGTCGAGCGGGGGGCGTCACGCCTGCCCGGCAGTCAACGCAGCACCGCCGTCACAGTGACGCCAGCGCATTAACTTCGCCTTGTGAGCACGCGCGGACGTGGGATAGTATCTTATGGTCGGTAGTCCACGTCGGCATGAGGAGGTTGGCGTGGTGGAAGAAGCCAAGACACCGAGCTTAACGCGACGGGCGTTATTGACGGCCGCAACTGCGGCGGGGGCTGGATTTGCGGGCAGCGCCCTCGTTTCGCCGCTGGACGCGAGTGACAGCGACGATGATGTTGCGATCGTCAAGCAACTCACTGGAATGATTCCCGTGGAGTCGGATCGCGTCCACCTCGTGATGCCGAGGACGTTCCCAAACGGCTATACCGTGCCTCTCTCTCTCGAGATCGATAGCCCAATGACTGAAGCGGACCACGTGCGTCATGTCCGCGTCTTCGCGCCGCGCAACCCACTCATCGAGGTTGCTCGCTTTCACTTTGTGCCGGGGCACAGCGAGCCGAGAGTGTCGACACGGATTCGTCTGGCCGAACCGCAATACGTCGTGGCGGTGGCGGAAATGAACGACGTTGCACTCCTGATGACCAAGACCTGGGTCGAGGTGGCTACCAACGGCTGCGCCTGAGATCTCCCGGAGGGAGGAAAGAATGTTCATCCCGATACCACGCGTGCAAGTACCAGACGTTGCGGCGAAGGGCGAAATCTTTCAGGTCAAGGCCTTGATCAGCCACCAGATGGAAACAGGGCTGCGCCGTGACCCCCAGGGCGACGTGATCCCGCGCAAGATCATCAACAAGTTTGCCTGTCGCTACAGCGACGTTGTCGTCTTCGACGTCGATCTGCACGAGGCCATGGCGGCCAACCCCTATATTGAGTTCTACCTGCGCGCGACAGAGAGCGGTCGGCTGGAGTTCATCTGGGAGGAGGATGGCGGCAACACCTACGCGCTGACCCACCAACTCACGGTCGGCTGATGCCGGGCGGCTCGACCGCTGTCTCGGCAACCGCGGGGCCCCGCCGAAGTGCGTGGAGCCTCCATCAGATCATTGCACTTTTGCTGGTCGCGAGCCTGGTTGTCTCCTTTGCGGAGCGCGGCTTCGCGGCAGACAGTGACCAGGGTGCCCAATTGGCAGCGACATGTGCAGCCTGTCATCGCCTCGACGGCCATGACAAGGGTATCCCGTCGATTGTCGGACTGAGCGAAGAACAGTTTGTCACCCTCATGATGGCCTTCAAGTCGGGCGAGCGTTCCGGTCCGATCATGCGCACGGTGGCGCGCTCCCTCAGCAACGAAGAAATCGCGATCCTAGCGCGCTATTTCGCGGCACGAGGAAAGGAAACGCAGCGGCGATGACATGTTGGACGCGTCGTCAGTTTGGCTGCTTGGCCGGAGCGATGTGCATAGGGGCGCTCCATCCGCAAACCGCGCGAGGCCAGGCCAAGGCTCGAGTCCTGGTGATCGGTGGCGGCGTGGGCGGTGCGACCGCCGCCAAGTACTTGGCCCTGGGCTCCGAAGCGCTCGCTGTGACACTGGTCGAGCCCAAAGCGCAGTACACGACCTGTTTCTTCAGCAACCTCTATCTTGCCGGGCTTCGCTCGCTAGAATCGCTCACGCATGGCTATGAGACACTTGAACAGAGATACGGCGTCAAGGTCGTCCATGACTCCGTGACGGCGATCGATCCAGAGGCCAAGAACGTGAGCCTCGAAGGCGGGGCAAAGCTATCGTACGACCGCGTTGTCCTTGCCCCAGGTATTGGCTTCAAGGTCGGCGCCATCGATGGCTATGACGACGCCGCGACGCAGATCATGCCGCACGCCTGGACCGCCGGGCCACAAACCAGGATTCTGCGAGAGCAACTTGAAAGCATGGAGGACGGCGGCGTGTTCGTACTCGTCGTCCCGCCGGACCCGTTCCGCTGCCCACCCGGTCCCTACGAGCGCGCTTCCCTCATTGCCTACTATTTCAAGCAGTACAAGCCGCGGGCGAAAATCCTGATCCTTGATGCGAAAGACAGTTTCTTCGCGCAGGACGTGTTCGAAGATGGTTGGAACCGCCACTATCCGGGAATGATCGAGTGGCTGCCGGGGCAGTTCACGGGTGGGATCAAGGCGGTCGACGTGAAAGGTCGATTGGTCAAAACGGCCGGGGACACGTTCAAGGCCGATGTCGCCAATGTCATCCCGGCACAGGAGGCCGGCCGTCTCGCACAGCAGGCGCACCTCGTGGATCAATCGGGATGGTGTCCTATCGATCCGATGACATTCGAATCGAAGCTGCAGCCCGGCATCCATGTCATCGGCGATGCGGCAAAGGCCGGCAATATGGCGAAATCGGCTTTTGCGTCGAACAGCCAAGCCAAGGTCTGCGCCTTCGCAATCCTGGCTGCACTCACCGGATCCGAGCGATTTGCGCCCCACTTGTTCAATACATGCTTCACTGTTCTTGCTTCCGACGACGCGGTGACGAGCGCGATCAGCTACAGCGCCGATCCGGAGACAATCAAGGTCAACGACTTCTTCCTCAGCAAGGTCGGTGACAATGCCTGGATACGCCGCGAGGCCGTGCACCAGGCAGACGGCTGGTACGCCGCATTCACCCACGACATTTTCGGCTGAAGCCGTCGTTCAGCCTTGCTCGATTGCCGACACGGGCATCACCGGAAAAGTATCGGTCGCAGATTGCGTTTCGCCGCTCGGCTGCCCCGCAGATAACGGCGTGGGGACGGGATCGGGCATCCGTTCCAGGCGAAGTGAGTTCAGTACCACGAGAACGCTCGAGCCGGCCATCACCGCAGCCGCAATGACTGGCTGCAGCAGGCCGAGCACGGCGAGCGTCAGCGCAATCAGGTTGTACCCGAACGCCCATAGCAGGTTGGTGAGGATCGTCATGCGAACCGCGCGTGCGACATCGACGACCCATGGCAGCATCCACAACCCACCCCGAGGCAAGACCACGGCAGCAGTTTCGCGAGCGAGATCGGTCGCGGAACCGACGGCGATTCCGATATCCGCTTCGGCGAGCACCGGCCCGTCGTTGAGGCCGTCGCCGACCATCGCAACCACATCGTACCTTTGGCGCAGCCGACGCAGGGCAGCCCGCTTGGCCTCGGGGGCCAGGCCAGAGCGTGCATCCTCGATCCCGGCCGCAACAGCAACTCGCTGCGTCGCATGCGCAAGATCTCCGCTCAGCAGCATCACATGCAACCCGCGGCTCCGCAGTGCTTCGCCCGTCGATCGCACCTCGGGAAGCGCCGCATCATCGAGCGCCAGCGCGGCACGCACCTGCTCGCCCCATCCGACATAGATCACGGAGTAACCATCGGCTTCCAGCGACCGACCACGTTCGCCGAGAGCCGGCGCGACCGACCAGCCAAGTTCGCTCATCAGTACTCGGCTGCCAGCCGCCACTACTTGTCCGTTTGCATTCCCTCGGATGCCGCGGCCGGGCAGGATCCGAACGTCGGCTGCAACCACCGGGTCGAGGCCACGCTCTGCCGCCGCTGCCGCGATGGCGTGCCCGAAGCCATGTTCGGAATGGCGCTCAAGCCCGGCAGCTCGTGCGAGCACCTCATCGGCCACCATCCCGTCGGTCTCTATCCTCACAACACGCGCTCTGCCCGACGTGAGCGTACCTGTTTTGTCGAATGCGAGCAGCCGTGCGCGCGCAAGTTCTTCGAGCGCGCCAGGCTCGCGGATCAGACAGCCTCGCCGCGCCAGCCGCCCGATGCCGAGCGAGGTCGCAAGCGGGGCGGCAAGGCCTACTGCACACGGGCAGGCAATCACGAGCACGGCGAGGCCGATGAGCAACGCCCGATCGAACGGCAACCACTGCGCCCAATAAAGCGTCGTCAGCCCGCCGAGGGACAGAACGAGAGGGACGAAGATGCCGACAACACGGTCAGCAAGGCGTTGGGTCGGACTGCGCCGGGTCAGCGCGTCCCGCACTGATCGGCAAATCTGGGCCCATCGGGTGTCCGTCCCGGCTCGGGTGGTCCGGATCAAGAGCGGACCATCCAAATTGATGCTGCCAGCGATAACAGGGGAGCCGACGCCCTTCGGTACGAGACGGCTTTCTCCGGTTATCACAGCTTCGTCAGCGTGGGATTCGCCCTCCATCACCGTACCATCGAGGGGAATGCGCTCTCCCGGCCGCACCTGGACCAACGTGCCGACGCCAACCCCGCGCACTGCACGGCGCGTCTCCACGCTACCATCGACCACGGTCGCGCATTCGCTTTCCGCGGCCAAGAGCGGTTCGAGGTTGCGGGCGGCCCGGGCGCGGCCAGCCGCCTCGAGATAGCGGCCCACGGTGAACAGCATCAGAACCATGGTGGCGGTGTCGAAGTAGACGTGCGGGCCGCGCTCGACGACGGCAAATGCTGAATAGAGATAGGCGGCGCCGACGCTGAGGACGATGAGCGTAGAGGCCGTCACGCGTCCTTCAACCGCGTCACGCCAGGTGTCAGCAAGGAATGGTCCGCCGAGAATAATCAGAGCCGGCGTTGCGAACACCCAGAGGAGGAGGTGAATCCAGGGAAGCAGCCTTGCATCGACACCCGTGAACGCCCCTGCATATAATAGCAGGCTGAACAGCATGATGTTCATGGAGAGAAAGCCACCCGCGCCCAATCGGATCAGGAGCCAAGCGGCTTCCCATTCCTCGCTCTCGCCGTTCTTCACCTGAAACGCGATGCAACAACCATAGCAGCAGAACGCATGGCTCTCGCCGTTCACTGTGCGCTGCATCGCTCGTGCGCCGATAGGAAGCAGACAATGGCTGCACAGGATGCCGCCGCGTTCGCTCATGCGAAATATCCTCCCGGCCAACCATGTGACATGTGAGCCGCGAAGGGCAGGATGCCGCGGCCAAGGGTGACAAGGCCAAGGAGCAGGATGCAACTGCCGGCCAGCCACACGCCGCGCTGCCGCCATGCTGGCGCAAGAAACTGGCCAACGGCACCCATCATCAGCATGGCCGGGAAAGTCCCCAGTCCGAACGACGCCATGGTAAGAAAGCCAGGAAGCGCTCCTGCGGTGCTCGCCGCCTCAGCGAGAAAGGCATAGACCAGGGGACACGGCAGAAAGCCGTTGAACACGCCGAATGCCAGCGGTGCCGCGTGGCCATCCGCGGCAAGTAGGCTCCGTAGGGATACGGCGAGCGTGCTGCTACCGAAGCCGATCGCGAGGTGACGCAAGCGCGGCAGCAGGCCGAAGAATTGCAACGCCATGGCGATCATGAGCATTCCGGCAACAACTGCCAGGCCTCGCTGGGCGGCATCGAGGCTGCCACTCAACATCGGGACGGCCGTTCCCTGAGGCGTGCATATCACTTGACCGAGAGTGCCCGCGAGTCCACCGAGGAAGCAATAAGTTGTCAATCGTCCTAGATTGTAGAGAACATGGCGCAACGCGGTTGCCGCCTGACCGTGCGGGTCGTGGCCTAGCGCGCAGGCAAAACCGCCGCACATCCCGACACAGTGAAAGCTGCCGGCGAAGCCTGCGGCGAAGAGCATGAGATAGTAGGCCACGGCAGATGTCCCGCAAATCACCCGGCCGCATTGCGCCGAGCGCGCTGCTCTGCGGCAGCTATTTCATACGAACGAGGTAAGCGACCCAGGCAAAGAAACCGATCGTGAAGACCGCAAAGCCGATGAACGCGACGATCTGTTCCGGACTTGCCTCAGCCAGCGAGAAGATCGGATCCGCCAGCATGGTTCTTTCCCTTCAGCCGAAGTAGACCCGAACAACATTCATGGTGAGCTCGGAAAGCAGGAAAATCAGATTCACGGCGGCAATCGCGAGGATGATGCTGGCAATAAGCCACGCCGGCAGATTCCTCGTCATCGCCCCCTCCCGCTCATCCCGGCCTTCCCGGGCCTACCCCGCCCCAGTAATTCACCAGATAATAGAGCCCCCAGATGAACAGCACGGCATAGACGACCAACAGCCAAATCGGGATGTGGCCGACCCGCGCCTGGATGTAGCCGCCGGCATATTCCTCCATCTCGTGGGCTGAACTGTCACTCGCCGGCTGGTTCGACCGGTTCGTCGGTTCGGTCATTTTCCATCTCCCTGCGATAGAACCTTAGAGCCGCGTCGTCCGCTCCACTGAAGGCGCCCGAGAGGACGCCCCAAATGAAGATACACAGCGCACCGATGCTCATCAGCAACGCGACCATGTAGGGTCCTATGATCTCGAAATCCGTCATGGTTCACTCTTCTTCAACGGGGCGGAAGTCCGGCTTGCCGACACGCCCTCCGGCTTGCCAGTTGCAGCGCCAGACAATTCAGCGCGCTGCATACGGCCCCCACCCAGAACGTAGGCATCTTCCGGCGTGGCAGCCTCCAACTTGGGATCGTTGAGCGCGGCGCGATCCGCGGGCGAAATAGACAGCGGCTGAAGGGTGAGCGGGTCTTTGAAGGCGGACAGCGAAACAACATAGTAGGCAAGTGCCCAGCGATCGTCCTCCGACAACGAATCGCGGTAAGAAGGCATGGGCGTTCCGCTGAGGCCGGTGCTCATGGTCCTGAAGATATCCTCCACGGCCGGCCCCGATTTGAACTGGCCGCTGGTGAGATCCGCAGGCGGCGCCGGGAAGTTGAGATCGTCTTTCAGGCCCGGGGCTTTCTGACCATCTCCCTTGCCGGTATCGCCGTGGCACTCCCAGCACTTGGCGCTTTGCCAGACCTCCTTGCCGTGAGCGAGCAGCTGTTGGGACGGCGCAGGCGGCCTTCCAATGTACAATGGTGCGCCCGGGGGCTCCTCGGTGAAGAAGGCATAGGGTGCTGCGGGGTCGGAGCGGTCGACCGCAAGCTCATATTTGATGTACTGGATGACAGCGAGCCGATCCGTGAGTGGCAACTCATACCACGCCGGCATCGCCGTGCCGCGCACGCCGCGGGTGATGGTTCGCAGCAAGTCGCCGTCGGTGGGGATCGGTTTCTGGGTCAAGCGGAACTTGAAGGCCGCCGCATTGAAGTTTCGCGGTCGTTGCTTGAACAGGAAAGTCGCAGCGGGTCCGTTGCCGTCACCCTTGACGCCGTGGCACCCGATACATCGCCGCTCGTAGACTTCCTTGCCGTACGCGATCCATTGGCTCGAACGTGGAAGGGTGGCGTCCGTCACCGCCAGCTCTTGCGGCTCGAACTTATCCCGCCACTTGCCACGGTTCATGCCGAGCTTCTGGACATAAGCAATGAGGCCCTGAAGCTCTTCCGTCTCGACGGCAATCTCGACCGTGTTGCCCGTGTATTCCTTGTTTGGCGTCCACATGAGCGGAAACTTGCCGCGCGCTTGCATCGGCACAAACAAGAGTCCGTCGGTGTTCGGCGTGAGCTTGATCTGCTCCTTGCTTGTGAAGTCGAACAGCTTTGCGGTTTCCGTCGTTTTATCGAGCGTGCGATTGCCTGCCCCATCATCGACGATCTTCACTGCCTCCGCGGATGCATCAAATAGCTCCCGATAGGGCGCCATGATCGAGTCTTCCGTGAGCATGCGCGGATTCCAAAAATGGGCGAGATGCCACTCGTCGCCGTATTTGAGTCCGACCCGCGTCAGATCCGGTCCGATGCGTCGCGTGCCAAACAGGTGCGGAACATCGAAGGCGTATTCGCCCGCCTCGCTCACCGGGCCCCAACGGCGCGTCTCGCCCGTCACCGGACGAACGTATTGGGAATGGCAATACCAGCAGCCTTCGCGCAGATACACGCGACGGCCGAGCTGCTCCATCGCGGTGTAGTCGGTGGCCTCGGTCACCATCCATTTGAGCTGACCCAGCTCGGTGCGAACGACCGCGGTCACGGTAGTGGTCCGCGCTGACGGTTCAACGAATGGCAGGATCCCCTGGGTCAGGACCGCAAGAAAGAAGAAGCCGACGCCGGCGACAAGGGCGACAAATCGCGCGTTCATTCCGCCCCTCCCGCAGGAACGGGGGCCACGCCGGGTGCTGGAGCCACTTCCCTTGCCTCGGCGGGCCTCGTCAACGCTGTCATCATGAGGTTGATCACCAAGAGGGACATCCCGGTATCCATACTGATACCGGAGAGCGTGCGCACCAGCCAGTACGGCCTCATCCGCACCACCGTGTCGACCCACTCGGTGCCGTTCATCCACTCAAAGCCTTGCTGCAGACCAGCGGCGGTCAGAACGAGGCCCATCGTGGAGATGCCGACCGTGATCAGCCAGAATGCCCAATTGCCGAGCGCAAAGGACCAAAGCTCGCGACCACACACCCGCGGCCAGACGTAGACAAGGCCGCCCATCGCCCACACAACAAATGTCCCGAACACGGTGAGGTGCGAATGGGAGATGACGAAGTCCGAGAAATGCGTCGGCTGTTGAATCGACCGCAGCGCCTCGACCGAGCCTTGGAAGCAACCCGCCAGGTACATCAGCGAGCCCATGATCAGGAACTTCGCGGGCAGATTCTTCCCGAAGCCATCCCAACGCCCCTTCACGGTGCCGAAGAAGTTCACCAGCACGGTCCACACCGGAATGATCAGAAGCATGGAGGTGACGATTGCAAGCGTCTCGGCCCAGTCGGCGATCGGGCTGTAGAGATAGTGATGAATGCCGACAAACGGGTAGAACAGGGCGAGAGACCAGAAGCCGACCAGTGACAGCTTGTGAGCGTAGAGTGGGTTACGCACGCTGACAGGAAGGAAGTAGTAGATCAGCACATAACCCGCGGGCGTGATCCAGAGGCCGACGATGTAATGGATGTAGAGGCCATGGAATGCCGCGCTGTTTATTCCGGAAATCGTGTAGGGCAGGATGAAGCTTCCCAAAACCAGGTTCATCGTCGTCCATATGAAGGCGGCGATCAGGTACCAGAGCGCGACATAGAGCTGCGGTTCGAGGCGCTGTGCGATGGTCATGATGAATTGCGCAGTCGCGGCGGCTACTACGATGAGCATGGGAATTTCAGCGAAGAGCGGGAGTTCACCGGCTTCCAGCCCGTGGTTCGTCCCGAAAGGCAGCGATACGAGACCGGCCAGGAGTGCGATGCTCCACACCCAGGCGAGCGGGACGCCCCACTGACCCCACGGCACGCGAACACCGCACAGGCGCGGCACCAGATAATAGCACTCGCCGATGAACAGCGTCGAAAACGCGCCGAAAATGACGCCATTGACGTGCACCGGACGGAGCCGACCAAAAGTCAGCCCCAAGGTAGGACCAAGATAGTCGGGATAGTTGAAGAGACCGGACAGCGCCACGCCGATCGACGGCGTGACCATGAGCCAGAACATCCCCAGGTAAAGCCAAGTTCGAACGACACTCCAATCGACCAGTTGATCAAGGTCGACACCAGCGAACCTGCCTCGTAGTTGCAATGTTTCTGTCATGGCGCGCCCTTTGCCGACATCGCGGCCTCACGCCGCGCGGCTCCTCAGGCATCACTGCGGCATTTGTTGCTCCGTCCGAACTCGCTCGTCACGGGACCCGCTTCTTCGCGTTCCGAAGGCTAGTACTTGCCGGGGACCAGCACCGAGCCGCTGTTCGACCAATAAATGTACGCCTCGAGTGCCTTCATCGCATCCGAATCGGAATCGATTTTCTCGCCCTGATTTGGCTTTTCGATACACCAGTTGATCATGTCGCGAAGCGTCGCGAATTTGTTCATGCTCGCCTGATACTTCGGGAACGCCTGCGGGTGGGTGTCGGAGGCAAAGGGATGGCACATGGCGCAGGCCATTCCGGTGTTGCTGAGCACGACGTTCATCTGCTTCGCGGTCGCGGCATCGCCATGGAACAACAGGTCGCCTTTCTTGACCTGCTCCATGAAGGCGTCCTCGTAAGCTTTCAACTGTTGAGGTGTTACCGGGTCCTTGTTCGCATTGGCAGGGCCGACGAGAACCGCAAGCGCGGCCAAGAGACCAACGAGCGAAGCAATGCAAAGAGCGAACAGCAATGTCGTTCTGGTTGTCATGGCTGTTCTCCCTAGTACGGCCAGATTTGGTCGGCGATCCGCGGCCGCAGGATCTCAGGCTGACTCAGCGAGGAGTCCGGCGGCGACTGAACGAAGACCTCCTTCCGGCCCCACATAATGTACTCGGTCTCGATCCGATCATTCTTCATGCTCAAGGTTTCCCAGCCAACACCATCGTAGAAATCGCCGGGGTCGGCGCGGATCATCGGCTTGGTGAGCTTGGGCACGCCCTCGGGGGCATAGGGCCAAGGCCAGGAGGTCGCCAGCATGCCGATCGACCGCATGGTTCCGATTTCGTTGTAGAGCACCTGATGGACGTGGCCATGGATATTGGTGACGTTGAGATAAGGCTTGAGCACCTCATTAACTTCACGCCAGTCGCGCACCCAAAAGTTCCAGGGCGGATAGTATTCGTAGAGCGGATTGTGGCTGAAGATGACAACCGGCCTGGCTTTGTCCCAGTCGGTAAGCGTCTTCTGCATCCAGTCGAGCTGGTCGCGGCCCACGCCGGCCCACGGGCCGGCGACGCTGCCGTCGAGGGTTGCCATATGGTCCATGCGCTCTTCGGGGCTCATCTTCCGCGCCGTCCAGTAGTCCGGTCCGCGGGTAACCGTGTCGAGCCCGATAAAGCGCACCCCCTTGTGGTCGAAGGTCCAGTTGGGCTTGTCGAAAAGCTGCTTCCACTTCGCGCCCATATCGTAGTACCAATCGTGCTCGCCCGGGATGAAGACTTTCCGAATCTTCACTTCGTTCAGGAGTTCAACTCCGAGCTCGAGCTCGTTGGCTCTGCCGAGCTGAGCCAAGTCGCCACCGAAGATCATGAAGTCGGCCGGCGGGCTCATGGCCTGGACTTCCCTCGCGGCGCGCTGCACCTTCTCGACGAAGCGCGTGTTGACAGACTTCGGGTACAGGTGGGTGTCGGAAACCCAGGCGAACTTGAAGGGCTCCTCGGCAGCGTAAGCGACGTCGATGGTGTTGAGTAGCGGCCACCATGCGAAAGTCTGAGCGACTGTAGCCGCGCCGGTCAAACACGATCTGTGGATGAAAGTGCGCCGAGTAATACGGAGCGAGGGATCGGGATGTACCCCAGGCCGTTGGAGAACCGCCGCCAACTCACGCCGTTCACGGTCAAGCTCGGACATAGGCGCCTCCTCCCGGTAGATCGTTCCTCTCTGTGTCTGAGATCTGTCGCCGGACCTCGCGGTTATGTGTGCATTGCGCAAGTGCTGCCGGCGATTACCGGCGGTGAAAAAGTCTATTGCTTCATTAGTTCTATCGTTAGTTCAGTCGGCTTGCCGGCCGCGACGGTGACGGACTGCTGCACGGGGCCAGTGAGGGACTGGACCGCCACCAGGGTATAGTTGCCAGGCGGTACTTCAGTGATACTGAACTTTCCGTCGGCGCCGGTGATTGCGTAGTAGGGGTTATCCACCACGTAGATCCATCCTTCCATCCAGCCGTGTGCGTCGCAGTCGATGCGCACGGTTCCGGCCCGCGTCAGCTCCGTGGGAATTCGCTGCCCCTCGTTCGGCAGTGCCATATTGAAAGCTGTGCGCTTCCCGTAATAGCCGTGGGTGTTGTGCAGTATCGGGTCGCTATTCACGACCACGAGTGGTCCCCCGCGGATCACCTGAACCTTGGGCTCGAAACGACAGTTGTGATTGACGAGCTCGGGCGTCTTGGCCTGCCCCGCCTGCGCCGGCCAGGCTTTTCCTTTCGCCACCTGGGTCAGATACACGACCGCGTTCTGCACGCCCTTGTCAGGTCCAACGTCGATCAAGGGCTCGTCGCGAGGTCCGTCACAGACCTGGACATCCTTGTTCGGAATGATCTTCCGCGTTTCGACCGCGCCATTAAAGATGACCTTGCCCTGGATGGTTCCGCCCTGGGGGACGGGGCCCTCTTCGTACGCGCGCGCCGGCACACCGCTGATCGCGGTGGCGATCAGGGAGGCCACAATGACTGATTTTATGGGTTTCATCCCGGCGCCTCCCCATTCTCTCAAGGCCAAGACCCAATCGTCTTGCCAGGGGAAACACACCTTAGTAATTTATAGCATACCTAAACCTATCTGAAGTCAATGGTTTGACTGGCGCAGGGCAGGCGCCGAGGAGCGGCTTCGCGGCCTGAAGGCTGCGACCAGAGATTGCGGAGGTTCAATGAATCGCCGCCATGAACTCATTCATCCTTCGGCTCTCCGGCGCAGTCTCTGTGGCGCGGTCCTCGCAGCAGTGCTGGTTACCAGCCAACCGGCCTCGTGCGCGGCCACCTCGTCTGTCACGATCGGAGGACCTTTCAGTCTGACAGCGCCCGACGGCACGACGGTCACCGATCAGACCTATCGGGGAAAATGGCTGCTCGTGTATTTCGGATACACCTTCTGCCCCAATACTTGCCCGACAACGCTCCTGGAGATCGCCACTGCGCTTGAGACGCTCGGCCCCGACGCCGCCAAGGTCCAGCCGCTCTTCATCACCGTTGATCCCAAGCGCGATACAACCGACGTGTTGGGGAAATACACCCAGTCGTTCGATCCAAGAATTGTCGGACTCACGGGCACTCCGGCGCAGATCGCCGCCGTGGCGCATGATTATGGAGCGTACTATGTCGCTCATAAAAACGGTGACGGCGCCGATGACTACCTCATTGACCACAGCACCTACATCTACGTCATGGACCCGCAGGGCCAGTTTGTGCAGGCGTTCGACGCCGACACGCCCGCCGATCGTATCGCCGACGATCTGCTCCATCTCGTGAAACAGGAAGTGAGGCCGCATTGACGTGAGATAATGCCGGGAAGCAGCACCGGTCATCTCTAGGAATGATTTGGCACCGCGTGAGACCAAACTCATGATGTATGACAAATTTTTCGCGGATGCGATCACTAGGCTCCGTGATGAACATCGCTACCGGGTGTTTGCGGATCTTGAGCGCATCGCCGGACGATTTCCGTGGGCGGTTTGGCACTCGCCCCAGGGAACTTGGAATGTGGTGATCTGGTGCTCGAACGATTATCTCGGGATGGGGCAGCATCCGAAGGTGATCGGCGCCATGGTCGAGACGGCGACCAGGATGGGCACCGGTGCCGGCGGCACCCGCAACATTTCCGGTACAAATCACCCGCTAGTCGAGCTCGAGCGCGAACTCGCAGACTTGCACGGCAAGGAGGCTGCGCTCGTCTTCACGTCCGGCTACGTTTCGAACCAAACGGGCATCTCGACGATCGCCCGGCTGATCCCGAATTGCCTCATCCTGTCGGACGCGATGAACCACAATTCGATGATCGAGGGTGTCCGCCAATCTGGTCTTGAGAAAAGGATCTGGCGACACAATGACGCTGCTCATCTTGAGGAGCTTCTGGCGGCAGTCGACCTTGGTCGTCCCAAGCTGATTGTTTTCGAGAGCCTGTACTCGATGGGCGGCGACGTAGCGCCGATCGGGCAGATCTGCGACCTTGCCGCTCGCTATGGTGCCATGACGTATCTGGACGAAGTGCATGCAGTCGGCATGTACGGCCCACGCGGCGCTGGAGTCGCGGCACGCGACGGCGCCATGCATCGTATCGACGTTATCGAGGGAACGCTTGCCAAGGCCTTCGGATGCCTCGGCGGCTATATCGCGGGATCGGCCAATCTCGTAGACGCGGTCCGCTCCTATGCACCCGGCTTCATCTTCACGACAGCACTGCCGCCAGCCATCTGCGCGGCAGCGACCGCGGCAATCCGTCATCTCAAGACTTCGAGCTGGGAGCGCGAGCGCCAGCAGGAGCTGGTCGCCTGCGTGAAACGAGTCCTCAGCGCAGCTTCGCTACCGGTCATGCTGAGCGATACCCACATCGTCCCCGTCATGGTGGGCGACCCCGAGAAATGCAAGGCCGCGACCGACCTCTTGCTCGCAGACCACGGCATCTACATCCAGCCGATCAACTATCCGACCGTATCGCGAGGGACCGAGCGGCTGCGCATCACGCCCACGCCGTATCACGACGATATCCTGGTCGATCAGTTGGTTGGGGCGCTCGCGGACGTCTGGGATCGGCTTGCGCTGCCCCGCAAGGGCCAAACGCTGGCGGAAGAGTTGGTTCGCAGCGCCGGTTGAAAGACGGCGCCCCGGGCGTGGCTTATAAATCGGGCGCCTCGATTGGGACGCGTTCAACGTCGGCTATGCCTCCAATGGCGGCGCGAAAAGCGACATCGCGTGAGGTCCGAGTCCGGCCCGACTCCCGACGATATCTGCGTTCGCGCCGCTTTCGGAGCCATATCGGACATCGAACGTGGCCTGATCTGCAGTGGTGATCTTGTGAATAGATGCATGCCCTAAGCAGCCAAGCGGCGCTCCTCTTCGATCGCCTCTTCGTCACCACCCGAAGCCCTCTTCAGGAAGCGGGCCAGGGCGGCTTTTCGTGAATCGCGGTCGAGGGCGTAGGCGGTTTGCTTGAACTCAATGCCATCAAGGAGCCCTTGAATGTAGCCCGAGATCGTGTCCGCAGCCATGATGAGCGCTGTGTCAAGCGTATGAATGTATTTGCTCGTCACCGAACCTTTGGCATGGCCGACGAGGGCCCCGCGATGGTAACCTCGGTAAAGCCTAGATCATTGGCGATGCTTGCGAAGCTGTGACGCAGGACGTGGGGAGTCACATCGGATAGCGGGGAGTCCTCGAAGAGATGCTTCCAATGGTTCGGGAAGTTGCCGAACGCATTGTCCTCACCCTGCCCCGGGAAGAGGTATGTACCGACATTGTCGGTGCGTCGTCGCTCAAGATACTCGATGACCGGCAGCCCTATGGGACGGATGGATTCACCCTCCTTGCTGTCCTCCAACCGCAGGCAACTCGACTCGGTATCCGCCTCCGTCCATTTCAAGGCGATCATTTCGCTGCGCGGGCAGCCGGTCAGCGCGAGTTGGCGAATGATGTCCACGATGGTGGTGTATTTCTCCTGCTTGGCAGCGTCGCGGAGCATCCGACCAAGTATTCGGTACTCCGCCTCGGACAGCCGACGCTTTCGCACGTTGTCCTTTGGCTTGCGGACGCCATGGGCCGGGTTGCCATGGATAATGCCCGCCTCGACGGCATAGGTGAGGATACCGCCGAGGAGACCAACGGTGCGCGTGGCGGTTCCAGCGCCGCCTCGGACGATGGCCTTTCCCCGTAACTTCTTGGTCTTGACCGAAATCCGCGTCTTTCCGGCCATGATGTCCTTGAGGACCTTGTGGGTGTCCGTCTTCGTGAGATCCTTGACCCGCCGAGTCCCAATGAGCGGAATAATGTGACGCTCAATGCGGCCAGTGTCGGTGACGATCGTTGAGGCTTTCTTCGGCCGCCCTCCCTTTCCTAGGATGAGCCCGGCCTGGAGATCAGCGACATAGCGGGCACACAGCTCCTTCACAGTGATCGCCTTGTGATCGAGCTGGCGAACTTCGACGGGATCATCTCCCCCAGCGACCCGACCGAGTTGCACCTTCGCTTCACGGCGTGCAGTCTCAGGCGCCCAGGCTCCGTGAAGCCCAATTGTGTAGCGACGTGAGCGACCCCTCGTTCGATACTGGATAACGTAGCTCCGCTTGCCCGAATTGAAGACCCGGAGTCCGAAGCCGGTCAGTTCGTCGTCCCAGATGACGTAGTCCTTCTCTTTAGCTTCTGCCGCCTCAACAATCCTCTTTGTGATCTTAACCATGACGTGCCTTCGTTCCGGGCACGATCTCTCGCGTAAGCAGCACGTAAGCAGCCGGGAGAAAATCGGTGCGAGCTTTCGGATAGGAGCGTCGCTTCTGTTGTTGAGAATATCCAATTGCCTCAGAGTGATAGCGTCGCATAGCGTGCCCTATCGTATTTTTCGGACGGACACGTTATCTTGCTCCGAAGGCAAAGGTCACACGTTCGAATCGTGTCGGGCGCGCCATTTCGTTTTGCAGCGCCATGCGCGCCCCAGCCCGAAACTGTAACTCGGCTTCATTTACCCGAGTAAGCAATTCAATCAAATCGTCGCCGGTGCGCTCACAGGCTGGCCCTCACCCGGTGAACATCCAGAGTCGCTCGCTGGCCATGTAACCCACCAGTAGCAATGTGCCAAAGGCGACGATAAGTGCTGCGGCGCCAGCCTCGATTCCGCGCATCGCGAGCATGCCAAGCCCGGCTCGCGTAAGAGCAAGGCGCGTTGCGAGTCCGCGCGCGCTGACGGCGAGTGTTGCGATCGCCGCGACCGTCACGGCCGTCCCCAATCCCATGATCAAGGTGGCGCCGATACCGGTCCAGAACAGGTCCTGGGCCAGCGCGAAGATCAGCACGATGACCGCGCCGGAACACGGCCGCAATCCAACCGCGACCACCGCGGACAGACCTCGGCGCCAACCGCCGCTGCCTGCGAGCTCAGCGGGCTCCGGCCCATGGGCGTGACCCCAGGCCGATGCGTGATGCTCATCGTGACAATGAAAGCCGTGCACGGTGCAGCCATCGACCATGCATTGGCCGCCGCGCATGGCGATCGCGGCAGGCCTCCCCGCGGACAACCCGAGGGTATTCGCAGTTTGGCCTTTGGCCACCGGAACCGACGCGAAAGCCAGTTCGGGCGCCGTCCTCCATGTCAGCTCGCGCGAGGCGATGAGAAAACCGCGACCTTTGACATAGAGAAGCCTGAGCCCGATCAGGATGACGAGAGCATAGCTTGTGATCTCGACGAGACGGACCGTCAGCCCGATCGCCTTTGCTGTAGCGCCGAGAAGAACGGCGGCGATGGCGACGACGATAATGGCGACAATGGATTGAATGCCCGCGGACGCGAATGACAGGACAACGCCCCGGCGCCAAGTCTCTTCATTGGCGATGAGGTAGGAGGAGATGACCGCCTTGCCATGCCCCGGGCCTGCGGCATGAAAAATGCCATAGAGAAAGGAGATGCCGAACAGACCCCACATCGCGGCCCCATCCTCCTTGCTAGCCCGGATGAAGCCCGACATCGAACGGTAGAAGGCGGCCTGCTCCGCAAAAATCCAACCGCTGACGCCCGAAGCGGAGATGCCGGCTGCGGCGGGATGCGGCGCACCAAACGGCGCGCTCCAGGCCGATACGATGCCGCCTGCAAAGGCGATAAGGATCGCCAGGAGGGCAGTGACGGAGACGGCGCGCGGTCTGGTCATGGGCACTTTACCAGCATCTTGTTCGCGAAGGTTTCCCCGTAGGTGCTGGAGGCATCGAGCGGATCGCTATCGAGCTGACTGAGCCGCAACTGTTCCGCCGGCGTTGGCTGGTGCGGCAGATCGTAAGTCAGATTGCATTGCGGCGCGCCGCTCAAGGAAACCGGCTTGTCCTTGGCAAATTCGAAATCCACAAAGATCGTGGGATCGTAGACCTCAATCTGCATTGCCTTTGCCGTGGCGGCCGCCTTCAAAGGTAAAGTGAAATGGAGAGTCAGGGCGGCGTTCTTGTAATCCAGCCAATAATCGACGGGGTCCGAAAACTTCACTTTCTTACCGTCCGCGCGCGCGAAGGTGAAATAGCCATACTCCTTCAGCGAATCCACGTTGACCTGCGCGAGCGAGGCGAGTTCTTCGCGCGTGTACTGGCCCTTTTTGGCGTGCGAGATGCCCTGAATCGCATAAGCTGAAAACATGTCGTCGAAGGTCCAGGCGTGGCGAACACCCGTCATGGTGCCATCAGCGGCGTAGAGGACTTCGCTGTGAAACGTGACCCAGACATGGGGGTGCGCCTCGGCGCAGTTGACGGATAACAAGAGAAGAATCGCGGCGGAGTAACACGAGCGTTTGATCATGGTCTATCTGCCGAATCGAGTAATGAGTGGACCCGCATCAGCGGGGACGGTGATCTCAAATGCGCATCAGAGCGTGATAGCGCACTAGGTGACGCATGCACCCTGCCTCGCGCCACGCAAGACAAGTCCTGCGGCACGGAAGTGACGGCAAGGCTTCAGACGGCGGGGGGCGCGCGTGACAGGAATGCCGGGTGACGCGGTTTAATCACCCGATCGGAAACCGAATTTAACGCGCGATCAATTTCTGCAAATTGGAGCGCTTTCAGACCTTCAGGCGCATCCGGTAGTGAGGAGTTCGACAGCAGGAAGCCCGAGAAGCAGATTGGGCAGTTGTCATCGTGATCGGCCAGTCGCGCCGGCAGCTGCGTTACGGATTGCCCTGTTGGCCGGGCGTGCCTGAGGCTCTCGCCGTCGGTGCGGCCGAAGCTTGAAAAAGTGAGATCGTGCTTGTGGACGTGCTCGAACGACAGCGCGAGCTGCAGCACAAGCGCCGCCAGCGCGAGATAGGCTCCGCATCGCCGGGTGAAGACCCGTGCTGACATCGATTTCGCCCCCGCCAAGGAGCCGTTCCCTTCTGAGGTCCTTGAAGCTATCGCCTTCGGCCGAACCCGCGCAACCGTGCTGAATTGGCGATCAACCTGCAACGGACGAGGAAAATATGGCGATCGAGGGGCTACGAGCGCCCTGTCATTCGAATGGTTCCTTTCGAGGGAGCAGGCTCTTTCTGTCCGGTTGCATCACCCTTGCCGGCTAGGTCGTGCGGCCGCTCACCGACCGCATCGGTCGGTGGAAAGATGCTGTCATATATCGCGCGAGCTTCGCGAATGAGGCGAAGTCGCTCGAGCTCGGATTTGCTGACAAATTCTACGATCTTGCCCATCAGCTCACCCTCAGGCACAGCAAGCCTCAAAGCCTTGCCTAAGCAGGTCCTTTGGCAGGTCACGCCCGATGAAAACAAGCCGCGTCTGGCGCGGCTCCATCTCCTTCCAAGGACGCCGACTTCCGCCTTCAATGAGCATGTGGACGCTCTGAACGACAAACTGCCGATCGTCATCCTCTATTGATGCGATGCCCTTCATGCGCAGGATGTCCGTCCCGTAGCGTTGGGTGACATCCTGAATCCAGGACACAAACTTATTGGGCTTCATTGGTCGGTCCGCGACCAGGGATAGGCTGGCGATCCTGTCATCGTGTTCGTGCTCGTGTTCTTCGGTGAGGAAACCCGGCTCGACTTCGAGGATGCGCTCGAGATTGAAGGCGTCTCGTCCCAATACTTGGGCGAGATCGATACCGCAGCGCTCGGTTCGGTGAATCTGCGTATATGGATTGATGCTTCGGATACGACGTTCGACCGTTGCGAGGCCGCCCGCATCGACAAGATCGACCTTGTTAACGAGAACGATGTCGGCGAACGCCAATTGCTCCTGCGCTTCAGGGGTCCGGTCGATCTGGTCGACCAAGTGCTTGGCGTCCGCGACGGTGATGATAGCGTCAAGCTTCGTCTTGCGGCGGACGTCTTCGTCGACAAAGAAGGTCTGCGCCACAGGCGCGGGATCTGCGAGCCCCGTCGTCTCGACGACAATGCCATCGAAGCCGCGGCTGCGCCGCAGCAACCCAGCGATAATGCGAATAAGGTCGCCGCGGACCGTGCAGCAGATGCAGCCGTTGTTTCATCTCGAAAATCTCCTCGTCCGCGTCGACGATGAGATCGTTGTCGATACCGACCTCTCCGAATTCGTTCACGATCACCGCAAACCGCTTGCCATGTGTTTCGGAGAGAATGCGGTTCAGCAGCGTGGTCTTCCCGGAGCCGAGATAGCCGGTCAGAACCGTGACGGGAATCTGGGGTGCAGCATCGGCCATGGTGTTGTTTTCTCCTCGGGCTTCGTGGGCGGCGCTTTTCGCCATATCGTCGGGATCGCTGATCTGCGCATGGTCTGTTTCGGGCCCGGATCGAGCGGAAAGACGCCTCAGCAACTTGATGCGAAATGCCACCCCCGAGCCCGTTGCGGCCGGATATGTAATGTTATAACGTTACATGTGGTCGAAAGAAGGCACAAGGGACCATCAACCGAGAGGCCCTCTTGTTCCGGCTGTGTCGCGACACCCTAGTACATGCCGATGCTCGACGGCAGTTTGATTTCGATTTGGCCCGTCGGTCGGCACACGATATCTACGTGTGGCGAAAAGCCTGCTTTCGACGGCTTCGGCTGCTGATCTTGATTGGTCTTGCGCTGGCCGCAGCGATCTTGCCGGCTTCTGCGCAACAAGATGCGACCAAACTACAGGTCGTGGCGACATTTTCGATCCTCGGTGATTTCGCCAGGAATGTTGGCGGGGATCGGGTCGACGTCACGACGCTGGTAGGTCCCAACGGCGACGTCCACGTCTATACCCCGGCGACGGCCGATGCGGAGGCGATCAGGAATGCCAGACTTGTGATCGTCAATGGGCTCGGCCTGGAGGGCTGGCTGCCGCGGCTCGTCAAATCATCCGGCAGCAACGCGACCACCGTCATCGCAACCCATGGCATTGTGCCGCACAAAATCGCTGCTGGTGAGATACTGAGTCGTGATCGCGGCGTGGGGTCAGTGGACCCGCACGCCTGGCAATCCGTCATGAACGCCGAGATTTATGTCGCCAATATCCGCGATGCCATGATAGCCGCCGATCCCGCCAACGCTGCGACGTACGGAGCCAATGCATTGGCATATCTAACCAAGCTGGAGGCGCTTGACCACGATGTTCGCGAGGCGCTCGCGCCGATCCCCTTCGAGCGGCGCAAGGTGTTCTCAACTCACGAGGCTTTTGGCTATTTCGCCGCTGCCTACGACGTCGCGTTCGTGGCGCCGCAGGGCGTTTCGACCGAAGCCGAGCCGAGCGCACGGGATATCGCAATCGTCATCGCGCAGATCAAGAAAGAGAAGATTCCAGCGGTCTTCTTGGAAAACATCAGCGACCCCAGACTGATGCGCCAGATTGCCTCCGAGACTGGAGCAGCGATCGGCGGAATGCTTTATTCGGACAGCCTGACGGCGAAGGACGGCGAGGCTCCGGGCTACATCGAGATGATCAGGCACAATACCAGCACGATTGCGAGAGCCCTGATGGAGTAACACGCTTGTCCGCGTGATCCAGCGCTAACGATTGAATGCACTGCGATGCTTGAACTTGTAGGCAAAACGGTTCGGAACAGGAGAATTAATCCGGTGCGGTTAAGATCCGTCCTTCTGATCTGCGGCTTGTTCACTATCGCCATTGCTTTGTTGGCGTCGCCAAGGTCTTCTGCTACGCAGCAATCATCGGATGTTCCGGCTTGGCTAAGGACCCATGTCGGCGAAGGCGAAGGTCAAATTGCAGAAGTGGTCTTGCAGAGGGCCCGCACACTTTACCAGCAAAAAGTGAACCAAGGCGCGGTTAAAAATCCCTGCTATTTCGCGATGGACGCGACGCGTCCAAACGATTTAGGCGGCGTCAGATTGGGGCGTCGGTTCTACGTTATCTGCGAATCCGAGCGATTGTTTCGTGCAATTTCGGCGGGTCACGGCGGCGGTCGCGATTTGAAAGGCGTCGCGGATTTCGCGAACGGAAGACGCTGCGCGAAGAACTTCGGCAATGCGATGGATTCAACTCTGACGACTGGTGGGGCCTATGTAACCGGCGAGACGAAGACGTCTTTCAAAGGCTACTACCGTATCTCGGCGAAACAAGACGCAGTTCTGGTACGCTCGTTTGTTCAGTTTGATGGCGAGGGCGAGACCGCAAATGCCCGACAGCGCGAGATCGGCGGGCATCCGGCCGAGTTGTTGAGGAACGTCTGTCTTCGAAAGGATCCACGCAGTCCGTACGCAAACCACGACGGATACGTTCCTTTTGGAACACTGGAGGATTACACTGGCGGCCGCAGCAACGGCTGCACCAGTTGGTCGCCATCGGATGCCGGCCAAATCATCGCAATGGTGAAGGATAACCCCACGACGCTTTACATCTATCCTGACTCTGCCGACATCGAAGCCGTCGCGCGAGCGGTGGCGGCCGGCCGGTCGCTGTCCGGCGTGGGACTGTATTGGAACGCTTCCTGTTTGAACGAAATCCGCGCTCCGAAATTTTGGCCAAAGGAAACCCTCGAGCCAGTTCTGGCTCAATACAAGAAGGATCATCCGGCACCGGCGCAACAGCCAACGCCGATTTGCAAGGAACGGTAAATTCGCTCGTTTACGTATTGGAGTGACCGTTCATCCTTCGACGGTACCGCCCTTTTCGTCACCTCGGTCCTAATCAGGTTGCCCGCGCGGTTCAACAAACGGCGAACGATCATGGTACCAACGGCGCGTTCGCGCCGCCTTGCGCGACCGGCCGGCATGTTGCGGCCGGCGGCGCGCGCCTTTCGGGCGCGGCGCCGGAGTGTCCGGCTTGGGCCGTTCCAATTCCTTCTGTTCAGTCGCGAGCGTCACCTCAGTGGCCATCAAAGTTCCCTTTGGCTGACGCAACGAAGCTAAGCAGCAAGAGTTACCGTTGTAGCAACCGACCTTTAGTCCATCTTGATGGGAGGTAAAATATGACGACTTGCACTGAAACGAAACACGCCAACCATTCCCATCAACACGGCCCTGGCTGTGGGCATACGGCGGTACGGCACGAAGCCCACACGGATTACCTGCACGACGGTCATTTGCACCACATGCATGGAAATCATGTTGATGAGCATGTGATCGCCGTTGACGAAACCAACCCTGTGCATTGCACGCCAAACATCGCCTGCCCCGATCATACTCACGGGCCGGGCTGCGGGCATGAGGCAGTCCCTCACGGGGACCACATCGACTATCTTGTCAATGGGCGACTCCATCATCCACACAACGGTCATTGTGACGATCATGGACCGCTGACGCTGGCCTAGCTGCCGGATGGCCTGATGAGCGGCTGGTGACTTCAGGCGGACGCTTGCCTTTCTCTCATAATCCAGGGCACAGCGATTTTGGCAGCATCGTATGGCCGGAGAGCGAGAGCGTACTCAACTCAGCACTGCACGGCATCCTCGCACGCGCGGTCCGGTTACGAGTCATCCTAAAGGAATTGGATCGTTGCGATCCGCTAAGCGGTGATCGGAGACGTTGTCAACCCATGAAGGTACAGGCCAAACATGGATCGACCTGCCGAAACTTGGTCGAAGTCGTAATCAGACTCCGCTCGCTGCTCTCTCGAAAAGAAATGGTCGGATGACAGAAACGACTTCATCTGGAAATTCTTCATGGAGAGCCAGTTTGCCTTTGGGCAATCGCTTGATTTGAACATTCGGCAGAGCTGCCAGTGAGTCGATTTCGGCGCGCGAGCGCGCAGGGATCTCATCCCCGTAAACGACCAGCGTCCGCTTATCCGCGTTCTGCGCCAGGCTGACAAAGCCATCGCGGCTCGTGACCCGATCCAAATACCCGCTGACAAACCGTACCGAAGCGTGCCGTGCTCCGGGGGCCCGCACGACGGCGAGTTTGGCCAAGAGGCGATCGCCTGAGAGCCATTCCGGGTCACTATAGACGTGCTCGCGCGCCATCTTTCTCAAAACCAACTGGCTCACATTGAGCCGATACAGCAACTCCCCAACAATCGGCAGATCAAGAGCTGTCCTCACGCGAGCAAACCACGGCCGATAGGCTCCTATCATGGTCGGGAGCGGTCCTCGCCATGTCGGCGCGATCAATACGAGACAGTTGGTCGATTCGGGACGATGAACGGCGTGGTACAGCGCGTAGGTTGCAGCGTGGCCGGCCGCGATGAGAGTGTGTGATCCCGGTAAAATCCCGCTCAAAACCCAATTGAGAAATGCGGAGAGTGCATCGGGCGACCAATCGGCTCGCGGGCGCGGCAGGTCGCCAAACCCAGGCCAGTCGACCATGGTTACGTGGAAGTCCGACCTTAGCCGGTCAAAGAGCGGGCGCATCTCCGCGCGCGTCGAAATCGAACTTAGAGCGGGCAAGAGCACGAGAGATGACCCATTGCCGCCCTCCTCCATCCCGATCGTGACTGTTGCTCCTTCCCAACGACAATCAATTCGGCGTTCCATCGAGCTCCTCGCGATGCGAACTCGCAAAGAACCACACAACTTGGTGCGGTTCATCCTTCTCTCGACCAGGTCCTTGGCCTTGTCGGCGACGGCCTTTGACGGAGCTACCTGGGATTCCGCCCTGGCAACAAGCGGGTGGAATTGAGAATGAACACAAGCTCCGAAGCTACGTGGATGAAGGCGGCGAGGAGCGGGCCCAAAACACCTATCGCTGCCAAGCCGATGCCAAGCGTGTCGACGATCAGGGTTCCCGCGAAGTTCTGCCAGATGATGCCCCTCGTCTGCTTGGCGAGCGAGAGTGTCTCGGCCAGGCGAGCCAGATCATTGCCGAGCAGAACCACGTCCGCACTTTCCCGTGCCACATCGGTGCCCGAGCCCATGGCTATCCCGACGCTCGCTTCGGCAAGCGCCGGCGCATCGTTTATGCCGTCACCGACCATCGCGACCACGCGATCTTGCGCAACCAGCTTGCGAATGCGCGACAGTTTCTCCTCGGGAAGAAGTTCCGCCTCGATCTCGTCAACGCCGAGCTTAGCGCCAACCGCAGACGCGACGCGGCGTGTGTCTCCGCTCAAAAGCACTGTCTTGATATTCATGCGATGTAGGGCCGCGACCGCACGCTGCGCCTCCGGACGAACGGTATCCGCCACAACGATCGAGCCGACCAAGCATCCGTCTTGCGCAACGAAAACTTCCGCTCCCGCTTCGGCGTCGCCAGCCGCCGAGCCTTGAACCTTGACACCGTTATCCGAGAGCAAGGCCTGATTACCGACAAGAACGACGTGATCGTTGACCCTCGCGAGAATTCCACGTCCCGGCACGTAAGCGAAGCTGCTCGGCTCCGCGATGTCGCATCCTTGCCTGCGGGCATATGCGACGATCGCCCTGCCCAGAGGATGTTCCGATCTCAGTTCGGCCGCAGCTGCAACCGCGAGAACCGCGTTGGCCGAGGTTCCCTGCGCGGCCATGACCTGCTGTACATCCGGTTTGCCGAGCGTGAGCGTTCCCGTCTTGTCGAACACGACAGTATCGACACGCCCGAGCGTTTCCAGGTGGATGCCTCCTTTGACAATCGCGCCAAGACGGGCGGCCCGGCCAATGGCTCCAAGAATCGCAAGCGGCGTGCCAGCCGCGATGCCGCAGGCGCCGGCGACGATGACAACCGAGATGGTCGAACGCATGTCGCGCGTGATCACAAAGGTGAGCACGGCGGAGGCGAGCGCGAAATAAACCAGATACCCCGCCAAGCGATCGGCGAGGCGCTGCACAGGGGCACGGGATTTTTCAGCCCGCTCGACGGCTTCGATGATCTGTCCGTAGCTGGTATCGCGGCCGATCCGCTCGACACTGATTTCGAGCGCGCCCGACTGGTTGATTGAGCCCGCGAAGACCCGGACACCGGCCGTCTTCTCCACCGGCATGGATTCGCCGGTGATGCGGGATTCATCGACGAATGAATGGCCATCAAGCACAATGCCGTCCACTGGGATCCGGCCGCCCGGCGCGACCAAGATGGCGTCCCCGACCTTCACCGCCTCTGCCCCGACTAAGCGGATCGAGCCGGCGCGGCGTACCGAGACCTCGCGCGGCAGAAATTCCAGAAGGTCGCGGATTGCCTTGCGTCCCCGACCGACCGTCATCCCCTCCAGTACCTCGGCCACCAGCACGAATAGGGCGATGACAAGCGCCGTGAAGAATTCGCCGATTGCGGCCGCTGCGACGATGGCAATCGTCATCGATAATTCCATCGTCATGCGGCGCTCGACGATGTTCTCGAACGCTTCCTTCAAGATCGGCCATCCGCCGATCGCTAAACCCAGCACTCCGATGACGCTGACGGCGGGGTAAGGCTCCCAGACCCGAAACCACACCGCACCGGCGGCAAGAGCGACAATCGCAATGCGAACCGCTTCGGGCCATTCGAACGCATGCTCATGCCCATGATCGTGATCATCTTCGTGGGAGTACGGATGGTGCAGATCCTGCTCCGCTGCGTGGCCAGCGTCGCGAGGACCTGTGTGTTCCTCTGACGATCGCCGGAGGATCGGACGCAGGCTGTCCTGCAAAGCCATGCGATTTCTCCCTTTCTTATTTCAGGTAGGCGCGAACCACTTCAAGGAGCTCTTCGGAGCCGTGGCGCCGCTGGGCATCATTCTCGGCCGCAAGGATGTGTCCGCGGACATGGTCTTCCATCACCTCGGCCATCAGCCCGTTGATCGCGCCGCGCACAGACGCAATGAGCTGCAACACGTCGGCACACCCGATTTCCTGATCTAGCGCCCGTTCGATCGCTTCCACCTGCCCGCGGATGCGGCGGACACGACCCAGCAGCTTGGATTTTCCGCGAACGGTGTGCATCTTTAAGGCTCCGGAAGGTGGACATAGGGGGGTATACTATATTTGTGCCGAAGTCGCAAACCTCCGAAGCACCCTGAGTACTGGAGGCCTGGAACATTCCTGCCGCGACGACGCCGAAAGTCGGCTGGCTGTCGCGCGATGAGAACACAGGCGCCAAGCACGAGAGGCGGCGATAGTGCGAAGCTCGGATCTATGAACCGGCAAAGACCGATGTTCCGCCGAGCAGGGACGGGTTTTCGCGGATGGTTTGACTTGCGATGGCCGTCCACTCTCCTCGCCCACTAAACGAGGGCGACAAGGGCTGCGACAACGAACCCATTTGCTGTCCCGAGGGCAAGGACCGCCAGAATTCCTAGTTGACTACGCAACTGCCATCGCCGTTAGGCACGCAGACACTCGCAAGGCAACCCGGCACATTCGTAATGGGGTCGCGGTCGCGCCACCCTGGCTCAGGCCTGATGAGCCATGGACAGCAGAATTCCCAACTCTGACAAAGAATCGCATGCGACTTTGCGTGCAACTTTCGCCGACACGCTGAAGTGAACCAGATAATCGCTCGCATTCCTCCGCGGAACAAGAGCCCTGTATTATAATCGATAACAATCAGATGTCGTGCAGTCTGGGCAGAAGGCCAAGACAGGAGCAGCGACATGAAGACGACGCTCGTTCTTGCCGCATTATTGGCTCTGGCAGTTACCTCTTCGGCCGCCGCTATGGCCTCATTGAGTGTCCGAAGCAATTGGTCGACACTCTCAGCCGAAAGGCTCGAACAACTTCCTCCACAAGTCGGCTCCGCGATTCGCGCGGCGCAAAGGGGCTTGCGGAGAGGATGAGCCGCGCGTTTGGACAGGGTTTCTCACATACCTAACGGAGCGAAATGGGACGGAGTTCATCTCGCTTCACTTCAACCATTTCTATTGTAAGCGGTCAGCGGCAGTCTGCGGTTCAACGGGCTCTATGCACCGCGTGTTCGTGTCTCACGGGAGGCAAGCTCGCGAAGTCTGGCACGGCCTGGTGCAGGATATCGACATAGACGACCGCTCTGAACGAGCGACACTCAACATACGATGCGGAGATTCCTGCACGTCGCGGCTGCTGTGGAATGGCAGAGCGTTTTCACAACCCTGATCACAGGTTTCCTCAGTCGGCTTCGGCTCGCGAATGCCGCCCAAAAGTTCCTGAAGGCCTACACCGAACGCAAGGATGCGCACTACGTCCTGCGCGTCGCGCCCGTTCTGCCGCGCGCTACCGTGGGGCGAATGCGATCGCAGTAGATCGTAGACAGGCGTAGGATATCGTGCCGCCGCGACCGGGAGAGCGCCACCAACCTAGATTGGCCGGGTCGCCACCCCCGTCAATCGGGAGCGGTCTCCATTCCGTTCTTCACGTCCGAGATTGGCCCGAGCCCCTGAAAATCGCGCAGCTCTTTCACGTAGGTGGTTTGAAATCAAATGACAGGCTTGGTGCAGTAACTAGGCGGCCAGGCGGCGCTCCACTTCGGCCTCGTCTGGGTCAGTGCCTGAAGCTCTCTTCAGAAAGCGGGCCAGAGCAGCTTTTCGTGAATCTCGGTCCAATGCGCAGGCAGTTTGCTTGAACTCAATGCCCCTTCACACTATCGCCTTGTGATCGAGCTGTCGATCTTCTACGGGATCCTCACCTCTAGCGACCCGACCGAGTTGCACCTTTGCCTCTCGGCGTGGACTCTCTGGCACCCAAGCTCCGTGAAGTCCAATTGTGTAGCGTCGTGAGCGACCTCTCGCTGGCGCAGGCTAAGGCTATCTCACGCAGCGCGAAGAAGGCCGTCAAATGGAAGGGCTGATCGAATGTGGACGCTGTGGGGACTGGCGGTCCACACCATCGCGGGTTTCTTTGACGCTCACGCCGCCGCGAGTACAGCGCATGAGCATCGGTTCGGCTTCATCGGCCAGACCATTACCGGTCTCGTCGAGGGCGTCCTGAGTGGGGCGCTGGGATCGCAGAGATCTAGTTGTTTGCCGATCCTCGCGATCACCTCCTTTGGAGGAAGCGCCGAAAAGACATCTGCCGAGTTCAACAGTTAGCGCTTAGTGGAATATCGGACGAAGTGCGAGCGATTCGGAATCCGTGCTACAACGTGATCGTGGGGTCTCGTAACGGCCGATTGGATGACACTGCGGGCCCATCACGATCTGTAACGAGGAACTATCCCCAAACGCATACCCGATGGATTCACCGTTGAAGTGCAACTGTTGATTTGAGTTGGGAGAATGCCTCCGCGGGTGTCTTGAAGTCCAGGCATTTGCGTGGGGTGTTATTGAGGCGCTGGGCATATCGTCTGAGATCGGCCGCTGTGAGGAGATTGAGGTCCGTCTTACGAGGCAGCCAGCGTCGCAAGCGGCCGATCGAGTTTTCCACGCCGCCTTTTTGCCAGGGGCTGTGAGGATCACAGAAGAAGGTCTGGACGCCGAGGAGATTATGAAGCCGATGGTGCTCGGCGAACTCGTTCCCATTGTCGAAGCTGATGGTTTGGCGCATCGCCGGTGGCAGTTTGCAAAGCTGGCGGGCGATGGCTCGAGCCGTGGGAATAGCTTTTCAATCCACGTGGCGGTGAACCAGGCTGAAGCGGCTTTGTCGTTCGTGGAGAACCATTAGCCCCTGGCCGGATCGGGAGAACATCATGAAGTCGGCCTCCCAATGGCCCGCCGTCTGGCGGCTGTCGACCTCAATGGGCCGTTCGGTAATCGAGCGCCGCTGTTCGATGAGGCTTGCGGAGCTGCCTCCCCGTCGCCGGCGACCTCGCATTTTTTTGTGACGTGGCAGCAGACGGTACCAGTAATCCTTCTGGGCCGTCCGATGATAGATGAAACGATAGATTGACTCATGGCTGATGATGACGCGACCATGCTTCAGCGCCAGTCGGCCCGCGATCTGCTCCGGCGAATGTTCCATCGCAAGGCTTTTGCCCACGCGTCTTCGCAGGTCTGGCTGGCGCGCCAGCTTGAAGCGACAATCCCACCGTCTCCGTCGCTCGGCTAATTGCTGGGCCCGGACCGGCTCGTACCCGCCGGCCCAAGCCTTCGTTGGCCTGGAATTGCGCTCAAGTTCCCGACTAATGGTGGAAGGCGACCTGCCCAGGGCCGCCGCAATTCGATTTTGAGATATACCGCCTGCATGCAGGCGGTATATCTCAACGCGCTCTTCAAGGCTGAGCTGGCCATAACATCGTCCCATCGCAACAACACCTTAACAGGTGTTGCACTTGCATCGTGAACCGAAGCCCCTTCCAAAATTGTGAGATTGCTAAGAGCCTGCTTCTAAACGAGATTCTTTCTTCAAGCGTGTTGATGCACAAAATGCCGACTCGCGATCCCACTCGGATATCCTCATGTCCGCTGTTGAGGGCTTTGCGGACGACATTTGCTCAACGTGAGTTCTTCGCCTTTTGTGAAGGGTTTCGGATGCCGGCCGCTTGATAGACGGCGCCGCGTATTCGGCGGCCGGCGTCCGAAAGCCTCCAAAGGAGGAAACCGCGCTGGGGGGACGTAGGACGATGCCGCGTGATCGAGCTAAGTCGTGTCAAACAACCTTCAGACGATCGATAGGGTCGTCTATGGGGATTTAATGTTTGGCGGCACTCGTACTTTCAAGGACTTGGCCGTAGTAAAAATACCACACCACACAATCTAAACGTGAGTTCTTCGATATTCGAATCTCATGAGCCAAACTGATCTCTATCGATCTGGAAAGCCTCCGGAGCTACTGAGCCGAAACTGTTTTGAGTTGCTCGTCAAGAGCATCACGGCATTTGTAACTCTGCTTGCGTCGAGATTCCTGGACTGGGTCCAACGAGCGCGATGGTGCACACAATCACGGTCGAGAATGCCGGGTTCGAGTTGGCTCTTGTGCAATGGGGGTGCTACGCCACGAACTTCCAGATCAGCAGATCCTCGATCATCCGATCATTGCCAACGGGCTAATTGCACCGCTCGTCACGATGACCTGTCGCCTATTGCTTCGCCGTGTCGCCCGCCGCGGCGTTCTACCGCGCGAGCGGTTTAGTCCATTGACCCTGGCTGTGTGAAAACGCTGACCGCTGGTATGATTCTCTCGTGATTCTGCGGGGGAATTGATGAGGCGCTTCGTTGAGGAGGCGGATCGAGGGCAATGGACGCTGTTGCCCGAATGCCTCGATGATTTCATTGATGAGAGCAACCCTGTTCGCGGGATCGACGTGTTTGTCGATGCGCTCGATTTGGCTGAGATGAGCTTCGAAGGGGTTGAGCCGGCGGCGACTGGTCGGCCGTCATACCACCCCGCGGTTCTCCTCAAGCTTTACATTTACGGCTATCTAAACCGGGTTCAGTCGAGCCGGCGGCTCGAACGAGAAGCCGGACGCAATGTCGAGGTCATGTGGCTGCTGGGTCGGCTCGCTCCTGATCACAAGACGATCGCGGACTTCCGCAAGGACAATGGCCTGGCGCTACGCAAGGTATGTGCGCGTTTCGTCGAACTCTGTCGTGAGATGGGCCTTCTGGCGACGGCGAGCGTCGCCATCGATGGCAGCAAGTTCAAGGCCGTGAACAACCGGGACAAGAACTTCACACGGGCGAAGGTGGAACGGCGGCGCGCCCAGCTGGAGGAGAGCGTCGCGCGCTATCTGAGCCAACTTGATACCGCCGATCGACAGGAACCGACGGAGGCGCTGGCGGCGAAGGTAACAAGGCTTACCGAGAAGCTGACGAAGCTGAAGGAGGAGATGGGCAAGCTTGCCGTTTACGAGAAGCAGATGCTCGCTTCGCCCGACCAGCAGATCTCTCTGACCGATCCCGACAGCCGTTCGATGGCGACGAGCGGCCGTGGTTCCGGCGTCGTCGGCTACAATGTGCAGGTCGCCGTGGATACCAAGCACCATCTGATTGTGACGCATGAGGTCACGAACAGCGGCTCAGATCGGGCTCAACTGGCCAATATGGCCAAGCAGGCGAAGGCTGTTCTAAAGACCGAGACGCTCGAGGCCGTTGCCGATCGCGGCTACTTCAGCAGCCTGGAGATCCTCGCGTGCCACGAGGCCGGCATCACGGTAACTCTGCCCAAGCCGCAGACGTCGGGCGCCAAGTCAGATGGCCGCTTCGGCAAACAGGACTTTGTCTATTTGCCAGAGGAGGACGCCTATCGCTGTCCAGCTGGGGAGCAACTGCCATATCGCTTTACGAGCGAGGAAGACGGCAAGCGGCTACGGCGCTACTGGACCACAGCCTGTCAAGATTGTTCGCTTAAATCGCAGTGCACGACAGGGCCAGAGCGGCGGATTCCCCGATGGGAGCATGAGCATCTGCTCGAAGCTGTGCAGCAGCGCCTTGATGCAAAGTAAGCGCTAAGCCGATACCCAGGGTTCGGGGTTAGATTAGATGTGCGAAGAAGCGTCCGGATTGAACGGAGGTTTGGGATGGGATTGGACGGCAAAAAGGACGTCCATTTGGACAGCTCGTCAGTTGGGGCGGTCAGCCGGCTTGAGGTGCTTGAAGGCCCCTCCGGGCGTGGTGTGCGTTCGGAGGC